>JBEKSH010000439.1:0-3846 GCA_049517235.1 Roseiarcus sp.
CTCGACATAACCGCGCAAAAACGCGACAAACTCGCGCGCCGCCGCCACCGCGCGGTCTTCGGTCTCGCGCGTTCGCCCGAATTGATACATCGCGACCATGCGATGCGACCAGTCGAGCAAGCGCGCCGACATTTCACGGGGCGCGCCCAACAATTCGGCGATCACGATTGCCGGGATGGGCGTCGCGAAATGTTCGAGCAGGTCAATACTGCCGCGCCCCTCGAACCGGTCGATCAGTTCGTTCGCCAGTTCGCCGATGCGTGGCGCAAGGCGCTCGACTTGCCGCGACACAAAGGCCCGATTGATGAGATTGCGCAAGCGCGTGTGCTCGGGCGGCTCGAGCTCCAGCAGCGAATGGCTTTCGACGTCGAGGAACGGCCGCAAATGCGCCGGCGGCTCGCTCCAGCCGAGCTGCTGGCGGCTCGCCACATGAAGAATCTGGCGACCGAAGCGCCGATCGCGCAACAGCGCCGAAACTTGCGCATGGCGCGCGAAGCACCAGAATCCATATTGCTCCCAGAAAAATGCCGGCGCCGCGGCGCTAACGGCGCGATAAGCGGGATAGGGATCGTTAAAGAAGGCGGCATCGCGCGGATCAAGCGACACGCGGCGTCGTTTGACGTCGATATTCACTGTCATTGCCCGCCCGGTCCCCACAATCCGTAAGCAGCCTCGATCAGATATGGACCGCCCCCCGTCGCCTCGCGCGCCGAAAATAGTACGAAACGCGTCGCCTCAAATTGGCGCGAGGAAAAATAGCCGCGCACGCTCAAATAATCAGCGACCGCATGGGGCGAGGAGGATCGCAACCGCGCCAACGTGATATGCGGCATATATTTGCGCGGCGCCGGCTCGAGGCCGATGCGTCGCAGGCGCCGCTCCTGATCCGCCTGCAATTCGATGAGCGGCGCCGTCGGCTTGATCCTGGCGACGATGGCGCGCGGCTTGTCGGCGCCGAACCAGCTGAGGCCCTCAAGGGTGAGGACGAAGGAAGGGCGGCGGATTTCGTCAAGGACATCGGCGGCTTCGCTCGCCATGCGCTCGTCGACATCGCCGATGAAGCGCAAGGTGACGTGATAATTCTCGACGTCGATCCAGCGCGCGCCGGAAATGCCGCCGCGCAGCATTGCGAGTTCCGCCGCTATGTCGGAAGGCACTTCAAGGCCCGTGAAAAGCCGGGGCAAGTTCAATTCCTAGCATTCATCGCGGCGGCTCGCGCCAAAGGCCGGTTCGACCCGGAGAAGGGCCGGCGCGCGTTCCTAAGAGATCGCCGACCTTTCAGGACCATGCGCCACACCAGATAGGCCAGAGCGCGATTGTTTCAACGCGAAACGATCGCGCTGTGCAGACTTTTCGTCAGTGGAAGAAATAGGCGGCGCCGACGCGCACGCTGCTGCTGGTTCGCGTTTGGCCGCAACAATTGTCGCCGTCGAGACGGGTGGTTTCGCTCGCCAGCGAATGCGAATACAGATATTCTGCGCGGATTGCGATGCGCTCGGTCGCCATATAGTCGAGGCCGGCGCCCAATGTGCCGGCAAGAACCGGCTGGTTGGCTTTCACATTGCCCGTTGCATTGTCGACTTGCTGACTGGCGCCAAAATCCAGCCCGCTAGCGACGAAGGGCAGGAAACGACCGACTGCATAACCGGCGCGTCCCCGCAAGTCGCTCTCGAGAAAGTCCTGGTAACTGGTTGAAGCGGCGCCAGGCTGGGCGCCATGGCCGACGACATTGCCCAGCATCGCGGCGCCGTCGACGCCAAGCATCGCGTTGCCGAACATCCAGTTTTGCCCGGAATAGACGCCGCCGATCGGGCCGGTCGCCGAGAACGCCTTGGCGACGCCCAGGCCCTGCGTCGATATCACCTGACCGGCGCCGCCGCCGACGGCTCCGACATAATTGCCGTCCCAGGCCGCGGGGCCCACGTCCGGCGAGCCATGCCAGGCCTCGCTCGTCGTGGAAATCAACGCGACGCGCGCGTAATGGATCGCAGTGTCCGTGCGCAGCACCGGCCCGTTCAAGTTGTAACTGGTCGTCGGCAGGCCTTCGTAGAGATATTCGGCGCGCACAACCGATCGCCCGATGAAAGGCAGGACCACTTTGGCGTCGACGCCGGCGCCAAACGTCCAGCCGGCGCGCATGCGCGTCTGGCCGTCAAAATCAAGCGGCGCCTGCTGAAGTTGGGCGCTCCTGTCGTAGGCCGGTCCGCCGGCGACAAACGGCATGAAACCGCCCGCGTCATAGCCAAGGCGGAATCTTGCATGCATCGCATAGATGCTCTCGGCCTCATTGGCGACGAGGCCCGGCGCGCTGGCGAATTTTCGGGTCAGATAGTTCGAACCGATGTCCCCTTCCAGGCCATAGACGAGAGCGCCGTTCTCCCAGCTATAGCCGGCGAGCGCGCCGGTGGTCGCGCCCAACGCGGTTCCGCGCGCCGAGGCGCTCTGGCGTGTGGAAAATGAGCCGAGCGCCCCGCCGACGAACGACCCGGCATAGAGGCCGGCCCAATCGAAAACCGGCGCCGGCAATGACGCCGGCGATTTGGATTCTGATGGAAGGTCGGCCGCGAAAGCGTCGAGCGCCGAAAGAACCATGACAGAGAGGGCGAGACTTCCAAAACTCAAACGCATCCGACAAACAACGCTCCGACCGGGAAATCAAGCCTTCCAGGCAAATATGCCGACCGCATTGGCCGTCTTCTCTTCAATCGGTTTCCAACCCGGCGCCAGGCGCGGCGACAAAATCGCTCCATTCCGGCGGCGCTGTTTCTTGTCGCCGAGATAGGCGGCGAGGCGCCGCTCGATCTCGTCGGGCAATGACTTGGCGAGTTCCATTTCGGCGTCGCGTTGTGCGCGCAAATTTGCGAAACGCCGCCAATTCTTCGGCGACATGGAGTCAGATAACGACATTGACGATCCTCTGAGGCACGACAATGACCTTCTTGGGCGGCCGATTATCCAGCGCCCGGCGCACGGCGTCGAGAGACAAAGCGGCGGCCTCGACCGTTTTGGCGTCGGCTTCGCGGTCGATCGTCAAATCCGCGCGTTTGCGCCCGTTCACCTGCACGGGAAGCGTGATTTGCGTCTGGACGATGAGGCCGCGGTCGACGACCGGCCATGCGCTTTCCGCAATCAACGTCTTATGTCCCAGCGCGGACCAGCATTCCTCCGCCAGATGCGGCATCATCGGCGCGAACAGATGCACGAGGATGTCGCCGGCCTCGGCGAACGCAAGACGCAAATCGTCGGCGACCTCCGTCTCCTCGATGGCCCCGACGGCGGCGGCCAGCGTGTTGACGAGTTCGTAGATCGTCGCGATGCAGACGTTGAAGCGCAGCCGCTCCACTTCATCCTCGACTTTGGCGAGCGCGCCATGCGCCGCCTGGCGGATCTTATGCGCTGGCTCGCCAAAGGACGCCGGCAGCGCGGGGCGGACCGCGCCCACGATGCGTTCTATTTCGCAAACGAGCCGCCAGAGCCGCTGCGTCTGCTTGAAGGCGCCCTGAATGCCCGCTTCGGTCCAGATCACGTCGCGCTCGGGCGGCGAATCCGAGAGCATGAACCAGCGCGCGGTGTCGGCGCCGTAAGTCGCGATAATGTCGTCGGGATCGACGGTGTTGCGCTTCGATTTCGACATCTTCTCGATGGGGCCGATTTCGATTTCCTCGCCCCCCTCGATCAAAATCGCCCGACGCCCTTCAGGGCCCGGCTCCACGCGCACCTGCGCCGGCGCGATCCACTGTCCTTCCGGATGGCGATAGGTTTCATGGACGACCATGCCTTGCGTGAACAGGCCGGCGAAAGGCTCGTCAAGCGCCAGATGGCCGCAACGGCGCATCGCCCGCGTGA
>JBEKSH010000440.1:0-3839 GCA_049517235.1 Roseiarcus sp.
GACACCGTCATGAACAGGGTTCGCTCGGAAGTATGGGAGGCGACGAAGAACAAACAATTGCCGTGGGTGAACACTTCGATCATCGGCGAGTTCAGCCTCAATCCTCAGGCGCCTCCGTCGGCGGTCGCCAGTCTCGGCGCCCCGGCGGCTTCATCGGCGCCGGAGGCGCCGGCGGCCAAGCCGGATAAGCTGGCCCAGGAGAACCTGCTGTGGGAATCGGCGCAGCGTTCCAATCTGGGCGCCGATTACCAAGCCTATCTCGACGCCTATCCCAGCGGAATCTACGCGCCAATGGCGAGGAATCGCATCGCCAATCTGGCCAATGCGCCAGAGCCGACAAATGGATCGGCGCGGGAGGCGCCGGCTTCCAAGCCGGACAAACAGGCCCAGGAGAACCTGCTGTGGGAATCGGCGCAACGTTCCAATCTGGGCGCCGACTACAAGGCCTATCCCAGCGGGATCTATGCGCCGATGGCGAGGAATCGCGTCGCCAGCCTGACCAACGCGCCGGAGCCGGCGGCCGGAAGAGTGGTTCCCCTGGTCCCGCAAGCGCCGTCGTTCACGCCTCCCACGGCGCTCAGGGCGGAAGTCGGCACGATGGAGACGGAAAGATCCCTCAACCTGGGCGCGGCGGAAATAAGGGAATTGCAGCAGCGTCTAACGGCGCTTGCTCTCGATGCGGGCCCGGCGAACGGCGCCTTTAGCGATCAGACGCGCTCGGCGATAGCCCAGTGGCAGACACGTCATGGCGTCTTGTCGACCAGTTGGCTCGGTCCGCTCCAGCTCGCGGCGCTGCGGGCCGAAAGCGAAGCGGCCTATCAACAGCTTCTCATCACCGCGCGGCAAGCGGTCGTGCAGCCTTTCAATCCATATCCAGTGCGGCGGTATTTCACTCCAGTGCGCCGCGTTTTCTACGCTCGCCGCTGGCGCCGTTAGTCACGCGGCAAGTGTAAGGGCCGTATTCAGCTGGCCGCCGCTTCCGCTTGCGAGGACAGCGCAAGCCAGGTCTCCTCGGCCGCCAGCAAGGCCATTTCGAGTTCGCCGCGCTTTTGCGCGAGGTCGACGACCTTGGCGGAATTATTGGCGGCTTCGCTCGTCTGGGCGAGCGCCTCGTCGATGCGGCGAAGCAAATCCTGAAAGCGGTGCATCTTTTGCTCCGTCGCGACGATTTCCTTGCGCAAAGGCCCGAGGTCGCGGCGCGGCCTGGCGTTTTCGCGACGCTCGGCGGCGGCGGGCTTTAGGGAAACGTTCTCTTTCCTTGGGCTCTCCTTGGTCGCAGCGGCGAGCACGAAGCGGCTGTAATCGGCGACGTCGCCGTCGAACGCGCGCACCGTGCCGTCGGCGACCAGCCACAGCCGATCGACGCAGGCCTCGAGCAGGCGACGATCGTGCGAGACGAGAATGCAGGCGCCCGCATAGTCGTTGATCGCCTCGATCAATTCGGCGCGGCTGTCGATGTCCAGATGATTGGTCGGCTCGTCGAGGATGATCAGCTGCGGCCCGTCGAATGTCGCCAGACCCATCAACAGACGCGCCTTCTCGCCGCCCGACAAGCTGGCGATTCGCGTATCCGCGCGGGCGCCGGAAAAGCCGATCAGCGCCGTCCGGCCGCGAATCCTCGCTTCCGGCGCGCCGCGCATCCTTTCCGCGACATGGCTGTAAGGCGTGCCGTCGAGCTCGAGTTCGTCGACCTGGTGCTGGGCGAAAAATCCGACCTCCAGCTTGCCCGCGCGGGTGATCGCGCCGGACATCGGGGCGAGCCGGCCGCCGAGCAATTTGGCGAAAGTCGACTTGCCGTTGCCGTTCGCGCCGAGCAGGCCGATCCGATCGTCGTTCGACAAAGTCAGGTCGAGCCTGGAGAGCACGACGCGCCCGGCATAGCCGACGCTGACGCGCTCCATCGCGATGATCGGCGGGCTCAAGATTTTGCGCGGCGCCGGCCAGCGGAACGGCAGCACATTTTCGTCGACGATCGCCGCTGCCGGCTCCATCCGGGCGAGCATCTTGAGGCGCGACTGCGCCTGCGTCGCCTTGGTCGCGCTGGCGCGGAAGCGATCGACGAAGGATTGCAGATGGGCGCGCCGCTCTTCCTGCTTCTTGGCCGCCTTGCCCTGTAAAATCTGCTGCTCGCGCCGCTGACGCTCGAAGCTCGTATAGCCGCCGGACCATAGCGTGAGTTTGGCGCGTTCGAGATGCAGAATGTGATCGGCGACGTCGTCCAGCAGGTCTCGGTCATGCGAGATGACGATGACGGTCGCGGGATAGGCCTTGAGATAGTCGACGAGCCAGAGCGCGCCTTCGAGATCGAGATAATTGGTCGGCTCGTCGAGCAGCAGAAGATCGGGCGCCGAAAACAGCACCGCGGCGAGCGCCACGCGCATGCGCCAGCCGCCGGAGAACTCGGAGAGCGCACGGTTCTGCGCGGCTTCGTCGAAACCAAGACCGTTGAGAATGCTGGCGGCTCGCGCGGGCGCGGCATGGGCGTCGATGTCGACGAGGCGCGTTTGAATCTCCGCGATGCGCATCGGGTCCTTGACGCTTTCGGCCTCCTCAAGCAGCGCGGCGCGCTCCTTGTCGGCCTCCAGCACGAAGTCGATCAGCGTTTGCGCGCCGTCCGGCGCCTCCTGCTCCACCCGCCCCATCCGCGTCTGCCTCGGCACGGAGATCGATCCGCTCTCCGGCGAAATCTCGTTGGCGATCAGACGGAACAGCGTGGTCTTGCCCGCGCCGTTGCGACCGACCATGCCGACATGGGCGCCGGTCGGCAGCGCGACCGTCGCGCGGTCGATCAGCAGGCGTTCGCCCAGGCGATAGGTGAGGTCGTTGATATGCAACATGGCGCGCTTTTTGGCTTGGGAGAGCGCCGCTGGCAAGGGGACGGCGCCCGAGCAGGCGAAATTATATTGCGTTGCAATAAAAATGCGGCGTGCGCGCCGCACCGAAACGAAACGGGCGACCCGAAGGCCGCCCGTCAAAACCGTCGTCGTCGCGTGAATTGTTATTCGGCGGCTTTGGCTTCTCGGGGCGCCGGAACGCCCATCCGCCTGGCGACGCCCGCGCCATAGGCCGGGTCCGCCCGATGGAAGTGCAGGATCTGCCGCTGGACGATTTCCACCGGCACGCCTTGCATCGCGGCGGCCATATTGTCCATCAGCCGCTCGCGCGCGTCCGCCGGCATCAGGCGGAACAGGTCGCCCGGCTGCTTGTAGTCGTCGTTGCCGACGCGATGATTGTAGCGGTCGGCGTCGCCCGGTATTTTAAGCGGCGGCTTTCGGTCATGCGGCGATTCCTTCGGGCCGCCGAACGAATTGGGTTCGCAGAACGCATCGGGATTCGGATTGGTCGGCAGGAAGCACCTCGCGCCGTCCTTGTTGTAATTGTCCACCGGGCATTTGGGCGCATTGACCGGCAGGGCGCGTCAGGCAATTTGTCATCGCGCTGGCGATGAAGCCGGATCGTCTTCCAAGGAATTCATAGTATTGTCCACAGACCAGTTCAATCAACGCAGCCACGATAGGAGAGAGAGACATGAACGGAAATGATGCGGGAAACCCCGGCAAGTGCCCGGTAATGCATGGGGTTCGCCCCAACGCGACGTTCGGGGGCAGGTCGAACCGGGACTGGTGGCCGAACCAGCTGAACCTCAAGATACTGCACCAGCACTCTGCCTTGTCCGATCCCTTGGGCAAGGACTTCAACTACGCCGAGGCGTTTAAGACGCTCGACCTCGAGGCCCTCAAGAAGGACCTCTATGCGCTGATGACCGACTCGCAGGACTGGTGGCCGGCCGATTACGGTCATTACGGGCCGCTCTTCATCCGGATGGCGTGGCACAGCGC
>JBEKSH010000441.1:0-3834 GCA_049517235.1 Roseiarcus sp.
GTCGCCGGCGTGGTCCTGGCGCCGATTTTCATTAGATAGGATCGGCCGGGCAGAAGCTTTTCCTCGCTCATCCAGATAATATGGGCGGCGAATTGATCGGCGACTTCCGGCCGGCTGTCGGGATGGGCGAGGACGTCGCCGCGAGCGATGTCCACCTCATCGGCGATGACCAGCGTCACCGCCTCGCCGGCGCCGGCCTCCTCGACGTCGCCGTCGGCGCCGATGACGCGCGTGACCTTGGTGAGCCGGCCGGACGAGGCGACGACGATTTCGTCGCCGGGCCTGACCGTCCCGCTGGCGATCGAGCCGGCAAAGCCGCGAAAGTCCAGATGCGGCCGGTTGACCCACTGAACCGGCAGGCGAAACGGCGCCGAACGGCGGTCTTGCTCGACCTCGATTCGTTCGAGATGCTGAAGCAGGTGGGGCCCGTTGAACCAGGGCGTGTTTTCGCTGCGCGCCGAGACATTGTCGCCAAACCGCGCGGATATCGGGATCGGCTCGATCGAGGCGAAGCCGAGCGGTCTGGCGAATTCCTCGAAGCTCCCGACGATGTCGCGGAACACGGCCTCGTCGAAGTCGACGAGGTCGATCTTGTTGACCGCCAGCACGACATGGCGGATGCCGAGCAGCGACACGATGTAGGAATGGCGGAAGGTCTGCGTCAGCAAGCCCTTGCGTGCGTCGACGAGGATCACCGCCAGGTCGGCGTTGGAGGCGCCGGTCGCCATGTTCCTGGTGTATTGCTCGTGACCAGGGGTGTCGGCGACGACGAACGAGCGCGCCGGCGTCGCGAAATAGCGATAGGCGACATCGATCGTGATTCCCTGCTCGCGCTCGGCTTCAAGGCCGTCCACCAGCAGCGCGAAATCGATATCCTCGCCGGTCGTTCCGTGCTTGCGGGAGTCGCGCTTGAGCGCGGCGAGATGGTCGTCGAAGATGAGCTGCTGCTCATAGAGGAGGCGGCCGATGAGCGTCGATTTGCCGTCATCGACCGAGCCGCACGTGAGCAGGCGGAGGGTTGGCAGCGCCCTAGCGCGCACATCGTCTTTCATCAAAAGTAGCCCTCGCGCTTTTTCTTCTCCATCGAGCCTTGTTCGTCCAGATCGATGAGGCGACCCTGCCGTTCGGAACTTGTCGAGGCGCGCATTTCATCGATCACTTGGTCGAGCGTCTCGGCGTCCGATTCGATGGCGCCGGTCAGGGGATAGCAGCCGAGCGTGCGGAAGCGGACGCGGCGCATCTGCGGCTTTTCGCCGGGCAAGAGCGGAAGGCGTTCGTCGTCAACCAGGATCAGCGCGCCGTCGCGCTCGACGACCGGCCGCTCCTTGGCGAAATACAGTGGAACCACCGGTATTTGTTCGGCGCGCACATATTCCCAGACGTCGAGCTCGGTCCAATTGGAGAGCGGAAACACGCGCATTGATTCGCCGGCGCGAATGCGGGTGTTGAACAGCCGCCATAGTTCGGGCCGCTGGTTGCGCGGATCCCAGGCGTGGGCGACGGAACGATGCGAGAAGATTCGCTCCTTGGCTCGGCTTTTTTCTTCGTCGCGCCGCGCGCCGCCGAACGCCGCGTCGAACTTTCCGTTGTCCAGCGCCTGCCGAAGCGCCTCGGTCTTCATCACCTGGGTATGCAAGGCCGATCCCGAGGCCGCCGGCGACACGCCGCGCCTCAGCCCTTCCTCGTTGACGTGAACGATGAGCTTGAAGCCAAGCCGGCGCGCCGTCGCATCGCGAAATGCGATCATTTCACGAAACTTCCAGGTGGTGTCGACATGGAGGAAAGGGAACGGCGGCGGGGCCGGATGAAACGCCTTGAACGCCACATGCAGCATGGCGCTCGAATCTTTGCCGATTGAATAAAGCATGACGGGAGCGCTAAATTCAGCGACCACCTCGCGCATGATGTGAATCGCCTCCGATTCGAGGCGGCGCAGATGGGGCGGCAGATTGACGGCCATGGGAGATTGTCTCGGCGATTGAGAGGCGCGGTTCATATAGTCGATAGAAAGCCTATGCAACATTTGGCGAACCTCAGCAGCGGTGCGGCGCCCATTCAATCGGGAATGGAGGCCGTCGGGAATTTGGAACGCTTGCGAATCGAAACGATCTTCACCGGCGCCGCGGCGCCGCGCCTCTTTGGAGTCGTATCGCACGACGCCGCGGGCCAGCGCCACTGCTCGATCCAATCTTAGTTTTGATAGCATCATCGGAGACAGCTTGGCCGCCCAACCCGCCATAGGCCGTTTACGGGACACCCTATTCGCTCCCGCCACCGGCGTTGGACGCAGCGCAATCAGCATTGTCCGCGTCTCGGGACCGTCGTGCGACCGCGTGATCGAAGCGCTGACCGGCGCGCCCCTGCCGGCCGAACGCGTCGCCTCTTTGCGGACTCTGCGCGATCCCGCCGCCGGCGAAGCGCTGGACCTCGCCCTGGTCATTCGCTTTTGCGCGCCGCGCAGCTACACCGGCGAAGACATGGCGGAATTGCACGTCACCGGCGGGCGTGCAGTGCTGGCCGGCGTCGTCGAGGCGCTGGCGCGCATGGACGGCCTGCGCCCCGCTGAGCCGGGCGAATTCGCGCTGCGCGCCTTCGAGAACGGCAAGCTCGATCTTTCGCAGGTCGAGGGTCTGGCGGACCTCGTCGACGCGCAGACGCAGGCGCAACGCCGGCAGGCCCTGCGGATCGCCGGCGGCGCGCTGACCCGCGAAGCGGACGCCATCCGCGCGCTGATCATCGAGGCGATGGCGCATGTCGAAGCGCAGATCGACTTTTCGGACCAGGAGGACGTCGATCCCGCGGGCCTCGGCCACGCGCGTCGGCTGGTCGCGGCGGCGGCCGAGCGGATCGGCCGCGGTCTCGCCTCGGCGCAATCGGGCGAGCGGCTGCGCGACGGGTTCAACGTCGTCATCGCCGGTCCGCCCAATGTCGGCAAATCGACGCTGATGAACGCGATCGCCCGGCGCGACGTCTCTATCGTCTCCGCCATTCCGGGGACGACGCGCGACCCGATCGAGGTCGCCCTCGAATTGCGCGGCTATCCCGTCAATCTGGTCGACACCGCCGGAATCCGGCCGACGGAAGACCCGATCGAAAGCGAGGGGGTTGCGCGGGCGCAGCGGCGCGCGCGGGAGGCGGATCTTACTTTATGGTTAACCGATCGTGAATCGGCGGCGCGCGCCTTGGAGCCGCAAGCGGATCACGGGCCGTTTCTCGCCGTTCGCACCAAGATCGACCTTGCGCCGGCCGCGCCCGTTTCGGACGCGATCGCCGTTTCCGCCAAAACAGGCGAAGGCGTCGATCGACTGCTCGACGCGATCGCCGACGCGGCGGAACGACAATTTTCGGGGCAGGGTCCCGCGCTCATCACTCTGGCGCGCCACCGACTCGCCTTCGATGACGCCCTCGCCGACCTGGAGCGGCTGCTGGGTTCTCCGGGCGCGCCGGCCGAATTCATGGCGGAGGACCTGCGCCTCGCGGCGCGCGCGCTGGAGCGGATCGCCGGGCGCGTCGACGTCGAAGAAGTGCTCGGAGAAATTTTTGCAAGATTGTGTATTGGCAAGTAATAAGAGCCGTCGAGGGGATCGACGATCCCGGTTTCAGGTGAAACGGCCCGGTGGAGCGAATGACCAGTTTCGACGTGATCGTCATCGGCGGCGGCCATGCCGGCTGCGAAGCCGCCGCGGCGGCGGCGCGGCTCGGCGCGTCGACGGCGCTGGTGACGCAGCGCCTCGACACGATCGGCGCGATGTCCTGCAATCCGGCGATCGGCGGCCTCGGCAAGGGCCATCTGGTGCGCGAGATCGACGCGCTTGACGGCCTGATGGGCCTGGC
>JBEKSH010000442.1:0-3832 GCA_049517235.1 Roseiarcus sp.
CAAGTTCGATGACGTAGCCAAAATCCTTCTCGGTATCGAGATAGTAGTGCTCGTCCTCGTCGATTCGACCACATTGAATGACCGGATAGCCCCGCCTCTCATAGTCGGCGATGGCCTTCCGACAGTCCGTATGAAACAGTTTGATGTGGTGTAGGCCTTCGCCCCGGCGCTCGAGATGCTCGTCATAGATGCTGTAGCCCGTCAGGGGCTGAATCAACTCCAACTGGGTGTCGCCGCTCCATGCGATCGCGATTAGGCAGGTGTGGGTCGCCGGTCTCCCTCGATAAAAGAAGTTTTCCACCTTGCCAGGTTCAAATTTGTATATATCCCAAGTGCCGATCTTGCAGGTTTCCCAGTGGCGCTTCATCGCTGGTTCGAGATCGCGGACGATCATCGCCACCTGCATCGTAGCGCCTTCTTGGAATTGTCTCATCGATTTAATCCTCCCATGTCCTTCTATATCGAAACTGCGCCTTCGCGTGGGGTCTCGACGCTGATCGACGGCTGAAATAATCGATCCCGAAGAAAATGATGGCGTCAAGAGCAACGCATCTACGCCCTAGGTCACACCTGCGTTTATCTGTGCTATTGCGGGGCGCGCGCCGCTAAACGTGATCGCTGATAACTGCGGGACCAGAGTCCGTGTGCGGTCGCTGATCACAAACTTGCAATGCCAGCGCGCGCATAGCAACATCAGGTCGGTCGGAAAGAGACCGCGTTGAAGCCGGACATAGCGGAAATCTCGGCAAAGCGCCGACGATCTCACAGGCCGTCGCCAACGAATGCAACAGTCTCGCACGACTGGCGCGTCGACATTTGTCGCCGCAGAGAGAGTGACGTCCTATGTCATCCGCGTTCTTGCTATACGGCGCGACTGGGTTTGTTGGTGATGTTGTTGCGCGCGTCGCAACACAGTCCGGGCTCCGGCCGATTGTCGCCGGGCGAGACGCCTCGAAACTTAAAAGTCTAGCAACCGAATTGGGAGTTGAATACCGCGTTTTTGGCCTTGAAGATTCCGCGACAATCGACCGCGCCATGAAAGATGTCGCAGTGGTGCTGAACTGCGCCGGCCCGTTTATGCACACAGCCAAATCAATGGTGGACGCCTGTCTGCGCAACCGCGCCCACTACCTCGACATTACGGGTGAAATTCCAGTTTACGAGGCGCTCTCTGCTCGGGACGCGGAAGCCAAGGCTCGGGGGATCATGATTCTTCCGGGCGCGGGCTTCGATGTCGTCCCGACCGATTGCCTCGCCTTGCATCTGAAGAACCGGTTGCCGTCGGCGACGCGCCTGACGCTCGCCTTTCAAAGCGTCGGTCCTGCAGGTCTCCCACCGGGAACCCAGCGGACCGCGATCGAGTTGCTTCCCTATGGCGACCGCGTACGCCGCAACGGGTTCTTGGTGCGCCCGGAGCAACCTTCAAAAACGCTCTCGATCGATTTTGGCCAGGGGCCAGTGCAAGCGCAATTGTTGCCGTGGGGCGACGTGTTTACCGCCTATTTCAGCACCGGCATCCCGAACATCGAAGACTATATCGCGGCGCCGCCAGAATTGCGTCGGCAGATGGCGGTCGCTCGCGTCATCGGTCCCCTGTTGAAGCTCTCTCCGATCCGCGATCTGTTGAAACTCGGAGTGCAACCCGGCCCGACCGCCGAAGCGCGAGCTCAAACGTACGTGCATGTGTGGGGCAAAGTGGCTGACGACCGTGGACGCACGGCGGTATCACGGCTGCATGGCCCAGAAGCCGGGGTTGTATGGACAACCAGGACGGCGTTAGCGGCAGCGCGGAAGGCTCTAAACGGCAACGCTCCGCCGGGGTTTCAGACGCCTGCCATGGCCTATGGAGCCGATTTTGTTTTGGAATGCGAGGGGGTCACGCGCGAGGACGTTGTTTAACGGCGCTTCAGGTTTGCGCGACAAGCCAAAATCGCGCAGTCTGAGACTGCAATCGGCGGCCATTGCACTGAATGTGAGATGAGGCGGCGCGCCTTGGGGCGCGGGCTGCTCTGGACAGGAGGAAGCGCTATGTTTCCAAGTTTCAATGATCCTTTTGCGGCGACGCTGGCGCTGCAACGTGCGCTGGAGTCGCGTCTTGAAAGTGACTGGATGGGCGGAGGCACCGCCGGTATCGGCGGCTACCCGCCCATTAACATCTTCCAGAAGGGCGATGATTTCGTCGCTGTCATCGAATTGCCGGGGACCGACAAAAACGACTTGCAAATCGAGGCGAAAGAAAACGCCATCCGGATTTCGGGCAAAAAGACGGTCAACTACGACGAGAACGCTAGCGTCCACAGGCGCGAGCGCCTGTTTGGAGCCTTCGACCGCACGATCTCGCTGCCGTTGCAGATCGATGCGGACGCCATCCGCGCGGAATATCGCGACGGCGTGTTGTCGTTGTTCATCCCGCGCGCGGCGAGCGAAAAGCCGCGCACGATCAAAATCAACTGACGAGTCAGGGGGAGAACTGTCATGGCGGAACAGGAGCTTCAGGTTCAGCCGAAGCGGGAAGTCGAAAAGAAGCAGGAAAGCACGGTCCCCGTGCGCTCATTCCTCCCCGTGACCGATATTTTCGAGACCGATCAGGCATTGACAGTCGTGTTGGAGATGCCCGGAGTCAGCAAAGAGAGCGTCGAGGTCGGTGTCGAGAATGATGTCATCACGATCGCGGGCCGGATCGACTTCTCCAAATATGAGGGGCTGCAGCCGCTCTATACCGAATACAACATCGGCAACTACAGCCGCAGCTTCCAAATCTCGAGCAAGATCGAGCAGGACGGCATCAAAGCCGAGCTGAAGGACGGAGTGATGACGCTCGTGCTGCCGAAGGCCGAGAAGGCCAAGCCACGCCGAATCAGCGTGAGCTGATCGGTTTGGGACTGCCGCCGGCTAATCGGCTCGCAATAGCCAATGCCAGGCCACGAGCGGGCTCCAGAACCTCAGCGTGGAGGGCCTCAAGTAAGCGGCGGGTTGTGGCGGCAGCTTATGCCGCCACGCCGCTATCCGGCCCCTCGCATTTATTGGGGGATTTGGATCCGCTGGACTTCGGTCCGCAAGGTCAAGGAAGGCGAGACGACGAACGACCTCTTCTTCGCCTTCCTCACGACCGAGCCCAACGCGATCGTCGAACCGATCCACGGCAAGGCAATGCCCATGACCCTGACGATGCCCGGTGAGATCGACTTGTGGATGACAGCGCCGGCGAAGGAGGCCCTTAGGCTGCACCGCCCGCTTGACGACGATGGTCTGAAGATCGTCGCGCGCGGCGAAAGGCGCGACGGGGCGTCAGCGATGGCGCGATGCGACCGTTGGGCAGCGTCTCAGTTCCCTCGCCCGTCAGAATGCGCGTGACCTTAACGGCATTGGTACTCACGTCGGCGGGAGGCGTTCGCCTGTAGGTCCTTGGGCATCAGCCGCCAATAGGTTTCGACTTGCGAAACCCCTCGATGATCTCTGCCACCGTGCCGTCGACTATCAAACTTAACCCATGGCCGAAGGCTATTTCGGCGCTGGATTCATCAACCTTCCGAACAAAGATGATGGCATCGACATTCACGGCAACGTTTTTGTTGCTCCGGCTTTCCTTTAGGTAGCAAATTGCGCCTGACATTGGAGGCACTCCACCATTCATTTCGCCAAGCATAGCAGGCCGTGTGCGACGGGGCGAGCAATTGTCAACCGCCTCAAATTTCAAACCGAACCGCTGGCGCCGCTCCTCGCGGCGTCGACAATATTTCAAAGGCAGGCGTGAAAGTATTAACCGAGGCGCTCGCGCATGATCTGCGCAACATCGAAGGTTGCCAGGTCAGCACTCATTTGTTGATCCCTG
>JBEKSH010000443.1:0-3831 GCA_049517235.1 Roseiarcus sp.
TCTCTCATGCCGGCGCCTCGCGCAAGCGGAGGTCAAGTCGCTCGGTCTTATACATCGAAGCGGCCCCCGGTCCGAACTCTCGCGGTCGGGCGGCGCTGTCGCTCAAGTCGCTGTCCATCTTGCCGCCGCGCCATTGCGTCGACCCTTCAAACGACGCCCCATATGACTCCCTTGCCTCGGCGAAATCGCTCAAGCGCAGTGTTGACATCGCACTTTTCCAAGTATTCGCCGTCTTTTGGAAACGCTTCCAAAATCGCGATCGCCTTCGCTGTGTCTATGGCGAGGCACGCGGTGGCCGCTTCCGTGCGGACCGTGACGTTCGCGTGGTCGAACAGACGGAGGAGCCTTTCCAGCGCGCCGCGCGCCTTCAGTTCGCGCAAGATGTCGCCCTCCTCCGTGACGATTCGATTGCGAATGGCCATATCGCTCAGTTGGCCGATGCAATCGAGGAATCGCGTGGCGTAGAGGCGGGTCGTCGCGTCGACGAAGCGATCGAGCAGCGCATCAACGGTCATTTCAGCCAGTGAGGGCCGCTCCGGCGGCGGCGTGCGCGCGCGCTGCGTCAAAGCCCTCACTTCATCCGTCGGCAAGTCATACTCCGCGCCGCGGAAGGCGGCCCACGCCAAGTCGGGGTCGACGGACCTAAGCAATCCCGACGCAAACGAGCGCACGGCCCTATGCTCGCTCTCATACAACGGCCGGACTTGCGCGACCGGCTTTCGCGCCCGAAGTTCGCGCGCGACCGCGTGCAACTCCTTGACGACCGCGTCGCGTTCCGGCGTTCCTCGTTTGAGCTGAGGCTGCGCGTTCAGGTCCCAGATGTAGCCCAATCGCAAGGCGTTCGCGCCGAAGCGTCGAACCAATTGATCCGTGCCCACGGCGGCGATATCGCCCAAGTCGCCGCTCATTTTAGCACACCGGCTTCGCGCAACGCCGCCAAGCCCGCTTCCCGCTGAGTGTTGAAGTCCTCGGCCGAGATAACCTGGCGGGTCAAACGTCCCTGGGGATCGTCCTTAAATCTCCGATTGTACGCCGCCGTGATCTGCTCGTGCTTGAGACGTGGAACATAGACCAGGTTGCTGGGGTCGTTGAGGGCCTCGTAACCGAATCTGCGCAAGCTTTCGGCGATGGCGAAATCGTCCTTGGCGACATTGTCATCGTTTTGTTCGACGACGTGATGCAATTCGTAGCCCAGAAGGTGATCCTGCGGAGGCGTTTGCAGTTCCTCCAGGGTCTTTGGCGGCTGAAGATTCGCGTAGATTTGATCCTCGACACGCTGTTGGCTCGCCTCCAAATCTTCGTCCGGGTTTTGTTCCCGCAACAAGGCAATCGCCTCGATCGCCAATTCCAAAATCAGCGCGGCGGTGCGCATTCTTGGATCCGTTTCCGCGAGCTTCAAGGCAAAGTCCACTGCGACGGCTCGAAGGGCGGCGTTGAATTCTTTCGACGGCCAGGCTGCGCGTTGAGGTCTCGGCGGCTTGGCCTCTTTCGGATCCGGCGCGAATCGGCCGGGATTGGGCGGCGTCCCTGTGCGTGGGTGCAAATCCGGGTTCCAATCGCCCTTGAGCAGGCCGCTCCAAAACAATTGCTCGGCGAGCGACGCCAGGCTTTCTTCGCTGCCAGCGCCCTTGGCGAGAGGCGGCGGATCGGCAAATTCGAGGAGAAGGGCGGCGATCTGAGCGTAGGCGACGTCGCCCTTGTTGAGAGCGGCTGCGACGCAAATCAGGCCGCCGCCCTTGCGCCCGACTTCGACGGGGAGGCCATAACGCGCGCTTAATTCGCGCTCGATTTCGTCGTGCGGCCGAACGCCCCATCTTGGCGCGCCCGAGGGCGACGACAAGCGCGCGAGCAGCGCGACGCCGCCGATTCCGAGCCCGGCCTCGCCGCATTGGACGCCGTCCCGCGTCAATCGGAATTCGCGCACTGCCGATGTCGCGAGCACGAGCCGCCCTTGTTCAATCCCATATCAAGAAGAGAACAAAGCAAGAACAAGGTCAAGCGACTTTTCCGCCGACGGCCCTGTCCCGCCCGCGGTTCCCCCTTGCGGCGAGGGAGTTCGCCAAGTGCAAATATGCTGGTTTCGCCATACAGACGCAAACGCCAGAATCTGATGTCAAGCCCGTCGAATGGGCGCCTACGCTTGGGCGCCTTCGGCATGACCGCATCTCGACGGCATGGCGCTGTCACTACGCCCCCCGCCGCGCCCTTGTTACACGCGCGCCTTCACGCCGCCTTGCGTGGGGTAATCGCGGCGAGATCGCGGGCGAGCAGCGCCGCCTGGACATGCAGATCGTATTTGGCCTGCATGTTCATGAACCATTGCGGATCGACATCGAAGAAGCGGCCGAGGCGCAGCGCGATATTGGCGGTGATGCCTTGCCGGCCATGGCAGATTTCATGGATCCGGCTTCGGGTGACATGGATCGCCTTGGCGAGCGCATAAACGGACAGACCCATCGGCTCGATGAATTCCTCGCGCAGAATGACGCCGGGGTGCGGCATCGGAATGTCCGTGGTCACGCAACTTCTCCGTTAGTGGTAGTCGACAAATTCAACCTCATACGCATCGCCATCGCGCCAAACGAAACAAAGGCGCCACTGATCGTTGACGCGGATTGCGTGCTGACCACGACGATCCGCCGCGAGCGCTTCAAGGCGATTGCCCGGCGGCACACGCAAGTCTTGGAGCCGGGTGACCGTGTCGAGAAGGAACAATTTGTTCATGGCGCGTTTTGCGACGTCGGGCGGTATGTTCCTCGGCGCTTTGCCACGGGCCAAGTTCTCCGTCCGCTTGTCCCGGAAGGGCCTGATCATCGCGGAATAGTACTAAGAAATAGAACGCCCGTCAAATTCAGGGCGAATTGCAGTGGATTCGACGCCGTCCGCGCCGCTTCGGCGCGTGGGTTGAATCCAGGTCGCGGGGGCGCCCTTCGCCGCGCGCAGAGGCGATGCTGCGGCGCCGCAAATCGGGGGCGGCGGCTGGCGCTTGCCATCGGCCGCCGCTTCCCACAAGCTTGCCCAATGAATCATTCGCCTGTCGCCCATCTCGACGCCTCCGACCGCTATGCGCCCGACGGCCGCTACGCCTATGCGCGATTGGCGTTGTCGCTGCTGATCGCCACCATCGTCGGCGCCGGCATGTGGGCGGTCATCGTCGTCCTGCCGCAGGCGCAGCTTGAATTCGGCGTCGACAGCGCGGCCGCCTCGTTGCCCTACACGGCGATGATGTTCGGTTTCGCCTTCGGGACGATCGTGCTGGGCCGCATGGCCGACCGCGCCGGCATTGTCGTCCCCCTTGTCCTTGCCGGCGCGAGCCTTGGCCTAGGCTTCGTCCTCGCGGGCCTGGCCCCGAACCTATTCGTCTTCTCGGCGGCGCATGGTCTGCTGATCGGCGTCGGCACGGGCGCCGGCTTCGCGCCGATGATGGCGGATATTTCGCATTGGTTCGTCAGGCGGCGCGGGCTGGCGGTGGTCGTCGCGGCGTCGGGCAACTATCTCGCCGGCGCGATCTGGCCGCTGGTGATGAATCTGGCCATGCCGGCGATCGGCTGGCGCGGGACCTATATGGCGATCGGCGCGTTCATCGCCGCGACGGTGATCCCGCTCGCCCTGTTGATGCGCCGGCGCCCCTCGGCCCAGACGTTCGCGCAAGCCGAGGCGGCGACCCGGATCGCGCGCGCCGACGTCGGCCTATCGCCGCGATTGCTGTTGGCGCTGCTGGTGATGGCGGGCTTTTCCTGTTGCGTGGCGATGTCGATGCCGCAGGTGCATATCGTCGCCTATTGCGGCGACCTCGGCTACGGCGTGGCGCGCGGCGCCGAAATGCTCTCG
>JBEKSH010000444.1:0-3831 GCA_049517235.1 Roseiarcus sp.
CCTATCGCGCGAACGCCATCCTACAAGCCAAGGAGAAAATGGCGGCTCTCGCTCGACACCTAGAGGACGTTCGTGCAGAAGAATTTGGGGAAGCCCTCGCCGTCGCGCCCAAGCTTCAAGATGTCAATATTGTGGATATTCAACGACTTCGCGATATGGACCATTTGGTCGTAGAATTATCAAGGCTTGAGACTTTGGCGCGGCATAACCGCGACCTCGAAACCGCTGATTTGCTATTTAAGCGCTATCTCGCAGACGACCTCTCACCATACGTGAAGATCAATGCCATTGATCGTTATAGGGAGATTTTGGGTGAGTTGGAGGATGCCTATGCGACTCCCAGACGGCGCCATAAGACCCCAAAAAGCAAGATGTCCGTCGAAGAAATGCTGTTTCAATCGGCAAAATCTTGTTGGGTGCATTAAGGCCCGTCTACATTCATAGGATTGGACCCTGCAGACCCCGGCAGCGACAATTTCTTTCTGAAAACATGGAATCGTGTTAGTGTTAATTCCTGTTTTTTGCCAGCCGCCCATCCTTGGAGCCGAAGCCCTGAAAAAGCCGCCGAACCTGAAAAATCGCGAATCCAAATTTTTTCGCCCGCAACTCATTGATTTCCCCCGTTTCGCCCAAAAATAAATTTGCAAAGGCAAATTGTCGGCCATTGAAAACAAAGGGATTTTTTGCGGCTGCGATGCGCCGAATCGCGCCTACCGGCGTCATCCAAGGGTTTTGCAAGGATTTGCGCAGGATCAATGCCGCTCGGCAATCAAAAGGCGAAACAGGCGTGGGAAGCTTGTTCGGGCTTCCCGCTTCCCGCGCGGGAAAGAAATCCCCGCTTCCCGCGCGGGGAACAAAACGGAGCCGCCCGGCGCCTTGGAATCGCCGGCGCTACGCAATAGGATCGTCCCGTAAGCGAGGAGGCGCTGTCAGGCAAAATCGACGGCAAGACGAAACAAGCGCTTCATGCGGCGTTCAGTTTCGTTCTGATCTTATCGGCTTGGCTGGATAACTAAGGAGGATGGAACCATGCAGTTGCGTACCTTAGCAAATGGCGCCGTGGCGGCTCTCGCCGGCGCTGCGATGTTGACGATCTCGATGGGGCCGGCGTCGGCCTTCACCCTCGCTTCGCCTTCGCTCGAACAGTCCGTCGCCTCCTCGCAGATCGACAAGGTCTGGTGGAGAGGCGGTTGGGGTTGGCATCGCGGCTGGGGCTGGCGCGGCGGCTGGGGCTGGCGCGGCGGTTACGGCTGGCGCGGCTACGGCTACCCCGGTTACGGCTACGGCTATCATTGCTGGCGCGGTTATTACGGCTACCTGCACTGCAACTGACAACGGCGGCGACCTTGCCGGCCGCGGTCGATTGGCCGCGGCCGGCCGCCGCGATTTCGTGAAAGCGGGCGCGCTTTCGCCTCCCCTCGTTGGGCAAGCTTTTTGAGCTTGCCGCATGCTTGAAATGTCAGCGGCGTCGAACAGTCTGCGGTCCGGGCGCCGCCGCGGGGTCTAACCCTGCATTTTGGCGATCAACGCGTCCGAGATTTCGAAATTGGCGTAGACGTTCTGGACATCCTCGTTCTCTTCCAGCGCGCCGACCAGCTTCAGGATTTTCTCGCCCGATTCGTCGTCGACCGCGATGGTGTTTTGCGGACGCCAGACGATCGACGCCTTGCGCGGCTCGCCGAATTTCGCTTCGAGCTTCTTCTGCGCGTCGCGCAGCCATTCCACACTGGTCACCACCTCGTGGCCGTCCGGCCCTGAGACGACGTCGTCGGCGCCCGCTTCGATCGCCGCCTCCAGCATCGCATCGTCCGAGGCGACGGACTTGTCGAACAGGATCAGCCCGGCGCGGTCAAACATGAACGACACGGCGCCGGTCTCGGCGAGCGCGCCGCCCGCCTTGGCGAAGTTCGAGCGAACCTCGCCCGCCGTGCGGTTGCGGTTGTCGGTCAGCGCCTCGACGATGATCGCGACGCCGCCGGGCGCATAGCCCTCGTAGCGCACTTCGTCGTAGTTCTCCCCGTCGGCCCCCGACGCCTTCTTGATCGCGCGCTCGATATTGTCCTTGGGCATGTTTTCGGCGCGCGCGTCGATCACCGCGGCGCGCAGACGCGCGTTCATCGCGGGGTCGGGCAGGCCCATCTTGGCGGCGACAGTGATTTCCCGCGCGAGTTTCGAGAACAGCTTGGAGCGGATCGCGTCCTGCTTGCCCTTCTTGTGCATGATGTTCTTGAACTGACTATGACCGGCCATTTCCCGCCCCGAACGAAGCGCCGATGGCGCCAATTGAAAACGGCGCGACCTATACGATGACGGAGTGGGGATGAAAAGGCGCGGCCTAATCGGCCCAGAAATCCGGCTCGGCCGGCGCCAGAATCCCGCCGATGCGCACCGGCGCGATTTTTCGTGCGAGCCCGTCGGGGCCGGTCTCGACCGCGACGCCGCTCAGCGTCGCCGGCCCGTTGGCGGGCTCGAAACGGCCCGACGGGATGCGGCGGGTGAACCGGCGCAGCGGCTCCTCCTTGTCCATGCCGATCACCGAATCGTAGTCGCCGGTCATGCCCGCGTCGCTCATGAAGGCGGCGCCGCCGGGCAGGATGCGATGATCGGCGCTCGGCGTGTGGGTGTGCGTGCCCACCACAAGCGAGGCGCGCCCGTCGACGAAATGGGCGAACGCCTGCTTTTCGCTGGTCGCTTCGGCGTGAAAGTCGATCACGATCGCGTCGCAGGCGAGACTGAGCGGGCAGGCGGCGAGCTCCTGCTCGATGCGCGCGAAGGGATCGTCGAGCGCGTCCATGAACACGCGGCCCATCATATTGACGACGAGCACCTTGGCGCCGCCCGCCGCCGCGATCAGATTGGCGCCCCGGCCCGGCGTGCCCGGCGGGAAATTGGCGGGGCGGATGAGCCTTGGCTGGCGCTCGATATAGACGAGCGCCTCGCGCTGGTCGAAGGCGTGATTTCCCAAGGTGATCGCGTCGGCGCCGGCTTCGAGGAATTCCTCGCAGATCGGTTCGGTGATGCCGAAACCGCCGGCGGCGTTTTCGCCGTTGACGACGACAAAGTCGAGCCGCCACCTGGCGCGCAGGAGCGGCAGTTGAGCCAGAAGCACGGTGCGGCCGGATCGCCCGACCACATCGCCGACGAACAGCAGCCGCATCGCCTCAGCCGCCCCTGCAATCGATCAGTTCGCGCTCGGTCAGCACGAAATCGAGGCGCTGGTCGTGCGGCTCGTCGGGGATTTCGGCGGCCTGCGCCGCGCTATAGGCGACGCCGACCGCCGTCACGCGCCCGGCGGCGCGCAGCGCCGCGAGGCTTCGGTCGTAATGGCCCGCGCCAAAGCCGATGCGATGGCCGCGCCGGTCGAAACAGGCGAGGGGCACGAACAGCAGGTCGGGATCGAGCGCCTCGGCGCTCGCTAGCGGCTCGAGGATTTTCATGCCGCCGGGAAGGGTGGGATCGCCCGGGCGCCATTGCCGAAAAATCAGCGGCGCCCCGCGCGACACCGTGACCGGCAGGGTCGTGCGAAAGCCATGCGCCGCGAGCGCGGCGATCAGCGGCAGCGTGTCCGGCTCGTCGCGGATCGGCAAGAAGGCCGAGACGATGCTTGCGCCGACGCGCCGCGCTAGGGCCAGGCCCTGCTCGGCGAGCCGCGCGGCGAACGATTCGCGGAGCGAAGGACCCAGCGCGCCGCGCCGCCGCAAGGCTTCGTTTCGCAAGACGGCCTTGCGGGAGGCGGCGGCGATCGTCATCTTTGGGATCAATCCGAAAACAAAAGCGCGGGGCCGCGATGGCCGTTGGACGGTGATCCCGGGCGCCTACGTAAGTAGGTGG
>JBEKSH010000445.1:0-3830 GCA_049517235.1 Roseiarcus sp.
TGATCAACAAGATGGATCTCGCCCCCTATGTCGGGGCCTCGCTGGAAGTGATGGCGAGGGACGCGAAATTGATGCGCAAGGAGCGTCCATTCGTGTTCACCAATATGAAGACCGGCGAGGGCGTGGAGACAGTCATCGCGTTCATCCGCGACAAGGGCGGGCTGGGCGCGGGGTGAGCAACGGTCGAGGCTCGGCCTGACAGGTCACGCGTTTTGCGCTACAATAACAATGGCCGACGATGAGGACGAGATGGTTCAGTTGAAGCCGAGGACGAACCTCTATGAAGAGGATTTTTACGCTTGGGCCAATGAGCAAGCGGCGCTGTTGCGCGCCGGCAAGCTCTCGGCGGCGGACATCGAAAACCTCGCCGAGGAGATCGAAAGCATGGGTCGCGGCGAAAAGCGGGAACTCATCAACCGCCTGTCCGTTCTGCTCGCCCATTTGCTCAAGTGGCCGTTCCAGCCCGAGCGCCGCGGACACAGTTGGGCCTATACGATCCGTGAACAGCGCCTTCAACTGGTCCGTCACATGAGAGACAATCCCAGCCTGCACGCCAAAACGGCGGAGGCGATGTCCGACGCCTACGAAACGGCGATTCTCGCGGCCGCCGAGGATACCGGGCTTCTGGAAAAGACCTTTCCGCCGGTTTGTCCCTTTTCGTTCAACCAGGCGATGAACGCCGACTTCTGGCCGGATTGACGCTGGCGATTCAGCCGGTTTATCGCCCCGCCCGAAATATTTCCCAAGCCGGCCTTCGAATCTGTTTCAATCGCCCGTCCGTCCAAACCAGAATCGACCCATGTCCATTCGCCGCCTCGATCCCCTGCTGATCGATCGCATCGCCGCCGGCGAGGTGATCGAGCGGCCGGCGGCGGCGGTCAAGGAGCTCGTCGAGAACGCGCTCGACGCGGGCGCCAGCCGCGTCGACGTGGCGATCGAGGCGGGGGGGCGGCGTCTGATCCGTGTCGCCGACGACGGCGCCGGCATGAGCGCGCGGGACCTGGAGCTCAGCGTCGAGCGCCACGCCACGTCGAAAATCCCCGACGGCGATCTGACCAATATTGCGACGCTCGGCTTTCGCGGCGAGGCGCTGCCCTCGATCGCCGCCGTCTCACGGCTGGAAATCCGCTCGCGCGCCCGCGGCGAAGAAGCGGCCGCCATGCTGCTCGTGGAGGACGGCGTCAAGGGCGCGGTCCAGCCCTGCGCGCAGCCGCAGGGCACGCGGATCGAGGCGCGCGATCTGTTCGCGGCGACGCCAGCGCGGCTAAAGTTCCTCAAAAGCGACCGCAGCGAAGCGCAGGCGGCGGGCGAAGTCGTGCGCCGCCTCGCGCTGGCCAATCCGCAAACGCGCTTTTCATTCGCCAGCGAAATCAGCGCGAGCTTCGACTGGCCGGCCTGCGCAAGCGACGATGCGGGACGCCTCGAGCGGGCGCGCCAGGCGCTGGGCGCGGACTTCGCCGAAAATTGCCTGACCCTCCGCGCCGAACGGGAGGGCGTCCGCCTCACCGGCTTCGCCGCCTTGCCCACTTTCAGCCGGGCCAACGCGCTGGCGCAATATTTCTACGTCAACGGCCGCGCGGTGCGCGACAAATTGCTGGCGGGCGCCCTGCGCGCCGCCTATCTCGACTATCTCCCGCGCGACCGGCACGCGGTCGCCGCCTTGTTCATCGAATGCGCGCCGCGCGACGTCGACGTCAACGTCCATCCCGCCAAGGCCGAGGTGCGCTTTCGCGACGGCGGGTTGGTGCGCGGGCTGATCGTCGGCGCGCTCAGGCAGGCGCTCGAAGGGGCGCTGCATCAAGCCGCGACGACGGGCGGCGCGGGCGCCGTCGCCGCGCTGCGCGCGCCCGGCCGCGCGCCGACCGCCGGGCGTCTCTCCCAGCCATGGGATTGGCGCGCTTCGCCCGCCGCCCCGTCGGGTTTCGCTGAGCCCGCGCAACAAGACTTCGAAGGTTTTGCTCCGGCCGCCGACGCCGCCGCCGATGCGGCGACGCCCGCGCCCGCCGATCTCGCGGCGCCGCTCGGCGCGGCGCGCGCGCAGGTCCATGAGCTCTACGTCATCGCGCAGACCAGCGACGGCATCGTCATCGTCGATCAGCACGCCGCGCACGAGCGCATCGTCTACGAGCGCCTGAAGCGCCAGCGCGCGCAGAACGGCGTCGAGCGTCAGATCCTGCTGAGCCCCATCGTCGTCGACCTCGAGCCCGACGCCGCCGCGAGGCTGGTCGATCACGCCGCGGCGCTCGAGGAGCTCGGCCTCGTCGTCGAAGGCTTCGGCCCCGGCGCGATCCTGCTGCGCGAAGTCCCGGCGCTGATCGCCAAGGCCGATATGACCGGCCTGCTGCGCGATCTTGCCGACGATCTTGCCGCCGAGGACGGCGCGCTTTCGCTGGAGCGCCGTCTCGACCATCGGCTTGCGACAATCGCCTGCCATCATTCGGTGCGCTCGGGACGCAGGCTGGTGCCCGACGAAATGAACGCCTTGCTGCGCGAGATGGAGCGAACGCCCGGCGCCGGCCAATGCAACCACGGGCGCCCGACCTATGTCGAATTGAAGCTCGGCGATATCGAGCGGCTGTTCGGGCGAAGATAGGGCGGACCTATCGCTTCAGCGCGCCCAGTCCTCGATCTTGAGCCCTGTGACGCGCTGGAACTCCCGCACATTGTGCGTGACCAGCGTCAGATCACGCGCCAAGGCCTGACCGGCAATCAAGACGTCATAGGGACCGATTGGCGTTCCGGCCAAGCTCATCGCTGCGCGCGCCTGGCCGGCTAGGCGCGCATCCTCGCGATCAAATTCCAGCACCTCGAACTGCAGGGCTTCGACACGCGCGAGGTTCTCGGCGACGCGCTGGCTCCTGTAGGCCCCATAGAACAGTTCATGCGCGACGATCGAGGGAATCGCGAAGTCTTGCGGCGTCTGCCGTTTCAAGCGCGCGATAAAGCGCGCGTGGCCCTTGAAAATCGCGACGACCGCATTGGCGTCGAGCAGATACTTCACTTGAAATAGTCCAAAGCGGGACGATCCTGCTCGCCCGGCTGCGCGTTCGCCGCCGCAACGAAATCCTCGTCAACGGGGCCGATGACCCGCTCCAGCCAGTCCCAATCTTGAGCGACAGGCTCGAGGATCACCGCGGCGCCCCGACGACGAATGCGCACTTCGCTCGCGTCGAACCGGAAGCTCTTTGGCAGACGAACAGCCTGCGACCGGCCGGACCAGAAGACTTTCGCGGTTTCCACTCGAGGTCCCTCAAGATGCTATATATCAAAGATATATGCCATCTTAAGGAAGGAGTCAAAATCCGTGTTATTCCCGAGGGGCGCGGCCGGAGAGCCACGCCTCATCATCAGCGCCGCGCTCACGGCTGAGCCGGCGCGAACACGCGCAGCCGATGGCCGTCGGGGTCGAGCGCGACGAATGTGCGCCCGAAGTCCATTTCGGTCGGCGACTGGATGATGTTCAGCCCGCGCCCGCGCCAATCGTCATGGCGCGCGTCGACGGCCTTGCGGCTCTCGACGGCGAAGGCGACCTCGCCGCCGCCCGGCGCGTTGGCGGGCCTCACCCCCTCGCGCGCCCATAGCCCGAGCATGACGCCGGACGACATCGCGAACATCGCGAAAGTGGGCGAGGATTCGACGGCCCGACGCCCCAAAAGTCCGGCATAGAACGCCTCGCTGCGGCTGGGGCTTTCGACATAGAGGATAACGAAGTTGAAATCTGACATGGCTGGGCTCCCTGATTCGCGCCGTGCCTGGCGCCGGGGATATTCCTAGGCCCCGGCGCTGTCAGATTTCGTCAGCAGGGTTTCATCCTTCGCCGACGCCTTGCG
>JBEKSH010000446.1:0-3828 GCA_049517235.1 Roseiarcus sp.
TGAGGATTGAGATATGGCGCGCAAAAGGCCGGCGCGAGGGAGGGCGATTCAAGCCCAACGAGGCGGCAAACCGGGCTTAGGAGACTATGTGGGACTGCGAACGAGGGCGTCTATCCGGACAGCGCACGTGACATCGCCTCTATCGCATCGGCAACTGGCATGAATAATCGGTAAGGACGATTTGGAAACGAACTGAATCCGAAGTTGCGGTAGAACACCGCTGCCTCTTCATCCTTGGCATCAACCACGATGGCGAATATGGCAAGCGATCGGGCGACTCCGAGCACCCGACGAACTGCGTCTGCGAGCAGAAGATCGCCCACCCCCTTACCACGAACGCGCTCATCGCGCGCCAGGCGCCCGATCAGAGCAGCTGGAATCGCATCGTAACGCGGCAACCGCTTTGCGTGTTCAGCAGGAAGTTCGGTAAGAGCAAGCGTGAAGGAACTCAGGCTATAAAAGCCTACAATTCCCAGTTGATCGTCGATCGCGACAAAAACACGCGCGACATTGCGTTTGTCATCCTGGCCGGCGCGCCGACGGAACCATTCATCGAGCGCCGCCACTCCACAGGAAAACGCACCGCGGTCATGCTTGCCGAGTGGTTCGATCGCGTTGATCAAGCACGATCATCCGAACTGATGACGATGGCGCTTCAAAGCATCGACAAGGCGCGTGGCGGGATCGGGCTTGCGGCCGATCGCCGCGAGAAATACGTCGCGGTCCGCCCCCGAGAGAACCATACGCTGATGTTCATCAAGAAGCCGACGCGCGCCCTCGAACGCAAGATCGCCGGCGGCAAGCCCGGTCACCGACATTGCCTCCTGGATCACGCGCTTCGCCGAGGGCGCTACGCGCAATTCGAGCCGCTGGGTTTTGTACTCTCGCTTTGGCGACGACGATTTTTTACGCGCGGACGGCATGATCATTCTCCTCACAGCTATGTACGGCATTTCTCCGTGCTGAACAAGAGCATTGTGGTTCGCAGGTGATGAGAGGGTTGGTCATCGGATCCCGGTTACGCCTGCATCCCTGACGGGGGCGTGAGCGAAAGTTGCGTCATGCCAAGGCCTCAAGTTAGACGCCAGTTTGATCCTGACCGGCACCATCCGCGCCCATTGCCGACTGGGGCTGCGCGCCTCCAGGCGCCGTGCCGCGCGCTCCATCAGCGCACGTGCGTCGCCATAAGGCGAGCGCGATCGGCACGGGATCGACGTTGACCCCGGCCCACCATGAGGCCTCATCGCTCGTTATGATGGAGGCGGCATAGGGGAACCGTGAATTCGTCGCTGACCTTGCGTCAACCAGATGTCTTCCAGGTCGCGCTCTGCGGCTGGCGATCGGAAGACATGCGTCACTTCGCATCCGCTTCCTTGAGCCGCGCCTTCGCGGCGGCAAGGGTGCGCTCAACAGCGAAAGGCTCTGCCGGGCCGCTCGCCTTGCCTTCATCCCACATTTGCCGGAGGCGCTTGATGTCTTGGTGGCGCAGCTCGCGCTTGAACTGCCAATCGCGGACGGCTTCCCGGACGATCTCGCTTGTGGTCGCGTATTCGCCGGTTTCAACGGCGGCCTTGAGCGCGGCGAGTTGCTCGCCGGTCAGGGCGACGCTCACTTTCTGGATGTCGGGCACGACGCATCTCCAATCGTCCATTTGCGCAAATTTCACTACTTTGTAGCAAAATGTGTCAATCAAAAGCTTCCTCGCCTCCCTTGCCCTCGCGATTCCTTCCCGCTCCCGCGCTTCGCTTCCGCATCACGGCGTCGAGCGCACCCTCGCTGGCGGAATAGGCCGACGGTAGTCAGTGCCCTCCTCTGCAATGTTCTTTATTCGACGTCCCAAGGAGCTCCAGCCCTCACGCCACTTTCGGCACAAGCCGCGTGACCTTGATCGACGTGGCGCGATTGCGGATTTGAGCCAGGTCGTAATTCGCCTGCATCCGCAGCCAGGCGTCAGCGGTGCTGCCGAGCGCCTTTTCGAGCCGAAACGCCATTTCCGGCGAGATCGCGCTGCGTCCGGCGATGAGGTTGTGAAGCTGCTGGCGCGTAACGCCCAGTCCCTTCGCGGCGTCTACGATCGAAACGCCCATTTCCTCGATACTGTCACCAATCATTTCGCCGGGGTGTGGCGGGTTTTTCATCGGCATGGTTCTCACCTCCTTCAATGGTAGTCAACGAGGTCAACATCCGACGCCTTGCCGTCCTCGAAGCGGCAGATTATCCGCCAATTGGCGCGCACGGTCAGCGACCAGAAGCCTTTGAGATCGCCTTTCAACGGATGCAGCCGGAGGGTCGAAACATCGAGATCGGCAACTGTCTGCGCCGCGTCGAGAAAGGCCAAAATCTGCTTGATCTTGCGGACATGCTCGGCGTTGACGCCTCTCGGATTGTCGTCCTCAAAAAGCTGCTTCAATCCCCTGTGCCGAAAACTTACGATCATCGCCCTTCAGTCGTTTCATCGGCTGATTGTGTAAAACGTTACTTTACATGCGTCAATTGAAATTTTTCCACGCCCGCCCCGCCGCTCGCCTCCCTTTTTCTTCGCCAAGCATGTCGGCGAAGGCGACCTCGCAGTTATAGCGGAGGTGTGATCCGCACATCATAATTGGCTCTCGAGAGAGGAGAAGCATGCAGTTAGCCGCCGATTTGATCCTGATCGGCGCTGCTCACGCTTGGTTCAGCCTGGGCCTGCGAGCCGTGCGAGCCGCCGGGCGCCAGGCCGCGCGCCCCATCAGCGCGCGTGTCGCCAAAGCGCGAGCGCGATCGGCACGGCATCGACGTTGACCCCGGCCCACCATGAGACCTCATCGCCATACCGATGCAGCTCGTTATGATCGAGGCGGCACAGGGGAACCGTGAACTCGTCGCTGAGCTTGCGCGCGAGCGCGCGAGGCTGGCGCTCAGCGCGCGTCGAGGGAAGGCAGACTGAGATGCTGTTCCACTCGGCGCATCCGCGCTTCGAGCTCGCTGATGAGAACGCCGTGGCCGATTACGGCGGAATGATATTCTACGACCGCGCGACGCAGTCCGACGATCTGATCGCGAGTGCTCTTGTGTTCAGCTTCGTTCTTAGCCTGCACCGTCAGCAGGTCAGATGCAACGTCGGCCCGCAGCGACTCAATGTCGGCTTTTAGCTCGGTCAGTTCAGACTTAGTGGCCATATCGGTTTTCACGTCCGCCACATCTGCGCGCAGACCGCGAAGAAGTTCCAGAACGAGGCCGTCGGGTTCATTAGCCATGACGCATCTTATCGTATTTGGGGTGGGGTGAGAAGTGACGTGGGGTCGTGGACACGGTCATTGAGCTGCACCAACGAACTATCGCCGTCAGCCAGACGGCCCTCACCGCGGGAGCGGACCAAGTTTCCTTGGGAGTCGAGCGCTCGCCCACAATCAGTAGACTTCGTGACGCAGCACCGTGCCGTTCGCAACTTGTGTTGGAATTGGCTTGAGGCGACCTCCAACGGTCTGAAGTTATCGGATCATGCGGCGAGGTCAGCGCCGCCCCCATCCGGCGCGGCGCCGCCGTCTCGCTGATCGCGCATACCGGCCATTCCGACGACAGCAATTCCCCTGACGAGGGGGCGAGAGCCGCGCGGTTAGCCTATTTCGCTATCGCGACGATGGTGCGGGTGTATGTTCGCCCATTGCCGCACGGCCCTCGCTGAGCGTCCGTGAAGCGTCGATGCCCAACAAGATCAACCTTTCAAATCAGATCCAGCCGAACTTTGCGGCCAAGCATTTCAGCGGCGCGCTGGAGGGTGGCGAGTGTAACGTTTCCGTCGGTAGGATCGAGTAGGCGCCCGATCTGGCTCCGACTGGTGCCCATGCG
>JBEKSH010000447.1:0-3825 GCA_049517235.1 Roseiarcus sp.
GCCGTGGGGGATTCCCGCGAGCGAAAATGTCTGAATCTATCAGCGACAACCCGAATCGGAGGTTGTCGGATGGCGTCGTCGCTGTTGGAGGTTTTGCGCTCGATCCCGGACCATCGCCGCGCCGAAGGCAAGCGCTTCGATCTTGCCGCCGTGCTGCTGTACACGATCCTTGGCATGGTCGCCGGAGCCAATTCCTACCGGCAAATGCATGAATTCATTCGCGTTCATCGTCAGCATCTGAACGAGGCGTTCGGCTTGGCGCTGCGTTACGCGCCGTCCTACACGGGCTTGCGAGATATCCTCCAAGGCGTCGATCCGAACGCGCTGGAGACAGCGTTTCGGGCGCACGCATCCTCGATGGCGCCGGCATCGGCGCCCGAGGGCATGGTCGCCATTGCCGTCGACGGCAAAACGCTTCGCGGCAGCTTCGACGCCTTCACCGATCAGAAAGCGGCGCACATGCTTTCGGCGTTGCGCCACGTCGACCAGATCGTCCTCGGTCATTTGATGGTCGGGGAGAAGAGCAACGAGATACCGACGGCCCCGGAACTGATCGAGACGCTCGGACTGAGGGGCTGCGTGTTCACGCTCGACGCTGAACATTGCCAAAAAAACTGTTCGAACGCGTGATCGCCTCGGGCAACCACCTGCTTACCCAGGTCAAGGACAACCAACCGACCCTACGCCGCACGCTCGAACTCGGGGCCGCCGGGCGCAAGCCGAGCGACCGCGCCACGAGCAAAGCGAAGGGCCGCAATCGCTGGGAAACCCGGGAACTGACGGTGCTTCCGGCCAGGGCGTGGTTTCGCCATACGCCATGGGAGAAGCTGATCAAGACCGTGCTTCGACTGGAGCGAACGGTTTGCAAGCGCGACCCGAAGACGGGGCTGTGCGTTACAACGACCGAGACCGTCTTCTGGGTCTCATCCGCGGAAGGGATCGCTCCAGAACGCTGGAACGAATGGATACGCGGCCACTGGCGCATAGAGAATGGCAGCCACTATGTGCGCGACGTTGTCTTCGACGAAGACGCTTCCCGCATCCGCAAGAACCCGGACATCGTCGCCCGCCTGCGTTCCTTCGCCTACAATCTCATCCGCGCCTCTGGCGCCGACAACATCAAAAACGCCCGCTACCGCGCCGCTCTCGACATCACCTTCGCCCTCAACCTCCTAGGTGATCATTGAGAACTGAACAGCCCTGGGTCCCAGACGCCTCCGTTCCAACTCCAGCTCCCGCAACTTCTCCTGCCGTCGGCCAAGAGCAATCTGTCAGCCAGGCTTCCTCCACAACTCCGCCCGTAACTCCCTTCTTTTTCGAGACCTGCGCGATAGGATTCGACGCAGACTGAAAGCAGAGAGACCAAGCAGATTAGCGCGCAACGCGCCCCCGCGATCAGTCATGGGCTCCGCCTTCAGATAGGCGGCTCGGCCAGCGAGAAATTCCTTGGGGAGGCCTGAGTTCCGAGACCAAGTGCAACACCCCCCGCCGATTTGATATCGGCATGGTTGTCCAAGACCTTAAGGAGTGTTGCCATGCGATCGTATTTGCATCTGTCGGAGGACGAAAGAGACCAGATCGGTATTTGGCGCGCCGCTGGGCGGTCGGTGGGCGCCATCGCCCGGGCGCTCGGTCGGGCGAAAACCACCATCTCTCGAGAACTGCGCCGAAACGCACTCCCCTCGGGCGGGTATTCTTCGCTTCACGCCGCCGGAGCCTATCAATTGCGCAGGCGGCGTGAAGCGATCCTCGAACGGGAGGGAGCCCTGCGCGGCTTTGTCCGTGATCGCCTCGCCGAGGGATGGACGCCCGAGCAAATCTCCGGTTGGTTGAAGGCGGGGAACGAACCGCGGCTGCGGGCCATCGGCTGCGAGACAATTTACGCCTTCATCTATCGGGCTGCCCAGAAGGCCGAGACCTTATGGCGTTATCTGGCGCGTCGCCACAAACGCCGTCGCCCACGTCGCGCCAGACCCTCGCGCGACACCATCAAGGATCGAGCTTCGATCCATGATCGGCCGAAAACCGTCGAAACCCGCGCCGAGGCCGGCCATTGGGAGGGCGACCTCATCATCTGCAAACGCACGCGGCCCGTGCTCGTCCTGCATGAGCGCAAGTCACGGGTCACGCTCGCCGCGCGGCTCATGGGCAAAACCGCCGCCGAGACCATATCGGCCATGCTCGCCGTATTCGGCCGTGTCGACCCCCGCTTGCGCAAGTCCATCACTTTCGACAACGACACCGCCTTCGCCCAGCATGGGCTGCTCAGGACCATGCGCGACATGGCGACCTGGTTCTGCGACGCCTATGCCTCGTGGCAAAAAGGCGGCGTCGAAAACGCCAATGGGCGCTTACGTCGATGGTTGCCGCGTCACCTCGATATCGACCGAATATCCGACGAGGAAATCCAGGAGATCGTCCTCTCCGCAAACCTCACGCCGCGCAAATGCCTCGGCTTCAAGACGCCATTCCAGGCCTTGCTCGCCGAGCTTGGCAAGGACGTTCAAATCCGCTTCTCTTAAGCCCGTTGCACTTCACTCCGGAATCCAGGCCCCGGTTTGACAGCCAATTGTCACGCAGGAACTGCCAGACGTTTTCCTGCGGGTTCAGCTCTGGGCATTTTGGCGGCAGCGGGATCAACGTGATGTTGGGCGGGACGACAAGTCCGCCCGACAGATGCCATCCCGCCTGATCGACGAGAAGCGCGGCGTGCGCGCCGGGCGCGATTTGCGTAGCGATTTCGGCGAGGTGCAGGTTCATCGCCTCTGTATCGCATCGAGGCATGACGAGCGCCGCACCCTTGCCATCTCTCGGACAGATCGCTCCGAAGATATAGGCCGAAGCGGTTCGTTGGTCTTTCGGCGCGCTCGGGCGTGCGCCACGTTTGGCCCAGCGGCGAGTGATCTTGTTCTTTTGGCCGACGCGAGCCTCGTCCGCGAACCAGACCTCTATGGCGCCGGGAGCGACGCCCTTTTCACGCCCGATCCGCGCCTCGCGCGCGGGGAAACTTCTTTAAAATTCTCGATCGCGTCGGCGGGCTGCGCGTGATGACGCGGATGAGCCGAAAGTTTGCGGTAGTCCATGGCGCGCAATTCGCGGCTCAATGTCTGCTTGGCGACGACGCCGCGGCATTCCTCGAAAATCCATTGGCGGAGATCGACCATGCGCCATCGTACGACGCCGTGAACAGCTGGGATCGGACTGCTCTCGACGATTGCCGCGAGCGCGGCCCGATGCGTATCGTTGAGTCGAGGCGCTTGCCCGGGCGGCTTTCGATCGATCAGGCCGTCCGGCCCATGAGCGTTGAACTTAAGCGCCCAATCGCGAACGATCTGAAGCGTCACGCCGCCGATCTTGGCCGCTTCGGTGCGCGAGGCGCCTGCGTAAATCGCCGCCAGGGCCAAAAGTCGCCGCGCCTGCAGCCCGTCCTTCGAGCGTTTGGCGGCCAGTCTGACCATCTGGGCGTCAAAATCGACCCGAAGCGGAACGGGCATGGCGAACCTCCTTGGTTCGCCGCCTTGAATCAGCTTACGGCCGATTTGAGAACCCCTGAGTCACGCACTCCGGGATTTGGTATGACGCCTTTTTTGATACTCGCGTTGAATCAATCGCTGCGGCAGCATTCACGAAGCGATCGGCAGCGGATATTATTGAGGCATTCGAAAAGGCAATGGCTATTTCTGACGAAAACGCAATGGCTATTTCTGACGAAAAGGCAATGAATATTTCTGACGAGGTATCGAATGTACTGCCGTTCCCGGCGATTCCAAGGAAGCCGTCATGCGCATGAGCGAGGGGCGGCTCGCCTAAGGGACCACGTGCGCG
>JBEKSH010000448.1:0-3815 GCA_049517235.1 Roseiarcus sp.
ATGGGAATGGCGGTAATTCTCGAAAGGCAGCCACAGCGCCAGCGGCCATTGGCCGATCAGATTGTTGATCCATCGCTTGCGGGTGGGATGGCCGTGAATGATTTCATGCTGCAGGCTCATGTGCCAGGCGGTGGTCCATGCGCCGACCAGGGTGAGCGCCCACAGCGGCAGGCGATCCCAGAACAAAGTAGCAGCGAGCCATATCGCATAGATGACCATAGCAAGCGCCGCCGTCGGCCATTCGATGCGCGGCGTTTCCGTGGGAAAGTCCTTTATTTCCACTGACTTCGAATCCCCAACTGACCCAATGAATCACCGCGCGGGGGCAAGCGCAACAAGGAACGGCGCGCGCCGTCGCCGAAAATATCGGCCTCGGCATGTAATAATTCGCTGGCCCTCCGACGGCGCTCCTGGCGGCGAACCATACAAAATCGCCTCGGGCTTTCGACATTGAGCGCGCAGGCGCGACATTAAGTCTATTGACTTAATAGTAATATGGGGAGGAACATCCGATCAATCTCACTCCAGGTTGTCGAAAGAGGCGCCCATGTCCGATCGTCGGCTCCACCGCTTCGTCATTGTCGGCGGCGGCGCCAGCGGCGCGCTGATGGCGGCGCATCTTTTGCGCGGCAATCCGCCAGGGATCAGCGTCACGATCGTCGAGCAACGCGCGCAATTGGGGCGCGGCCTTGCCTACGGAACCGGCACTCCCAGCCATTTGCTCAATGTGCGCGCGGCCAATATGAGCGCTTATCCCGACGACCCCGATCATTTCTTGCGCTGGCTCGCCGGGCAGGGCGAGGTGCGAGCGGTCGGCGGCGAGGACCGCTTTCGCTTCGTGCCGCGCGGCGTCTATGGCGACTATCTCGAAGGCCTTCTCGCCCAGCATCTGCAGGCGCCCGACGGTCACGCCGCTCTGAGTGTCGTTCGCGACCGGGCCTGCGGCGTAAGAGAGACGCCGGGCGGCGTCGAAGTCATGCTGCAAGGCGGAGGGTCGGTTCACGCCGATGTCGCGATTCTCGCCTGCGGGCACCATTACATCGCCGATGAGTGCCCGCTTCACCTCAGCCCATGGGCGGAGCCGGTTGGCGGCGACGCGCCGAGCGATTCGACCCTGCTCATTCTGGGAACGGGATTGACGATGGTCGACACGGCGAGCGCCTTGAAGGAGCGCGGCCACAGGGGCCGAATCGTCGCGGTGTCGCGGCGCGGCCTGCTTCCCCAGGCCCATCGCGATGTCGAACCGCTGCAAATCGACGTCAGTCGGGCGCCGCTCGATCGGGACATTGCGACGATTTGCCATTGGCTGCGCGGGCTCGCCCGCCAGACAGAGGCGCAGGGCGGCGATTGGCGCAGCGTCATCGACGGGCTGCGACCCCATACGCAGACGATCTGGCGAATCATGCCCCGGCTCATGCGCCGGCGATTCCTCGAACATGCGCGCCCGTGGTGGGACACCCATCGTCACCGGATGGCGCCGCAGGTCGCCGCACGCGTTCGGGCGCTGATCGACAGCGGACAACTCGAAATAATCGCCGGCAAGATTGTCGCCATCGCGCCGAACGGGGAGGGCGCGCGCGTCGCCATTCGCCGGCGCGGGACGCACGAGATCGCAAGCCTGGACGTGTCGCGCATCATCTCCTGCAAGGGCGTGGAGAGCGTCGCGCGCAAGAGCGACAATCCGCTCGTCGAATCGCTGTTCGCCCAGGGTCTGGCACGGATGGACGCGCTAAGCGTCGGCCTCGACGTCGATGACAATTGCGCGCTGGTCAATCGGCAAGGGCGCGCCTCGCGGCGCCTGTTCGCGATCGGGCCGATGAGCCAGGCGGCGTTCTGGGAAATCATCGCCGTTCCCGACATTCGCCTGCAGACGGCGCAACTGGCGGCCTATCTGCGCGGCCTCGCCGCCGGCCCGGTGCACAGCTTCTCGCGAAGCGTCGAGAATCGCCATTAAGGCGGTTGCGAGCGGCCTCGCTGTGCGGCAAAGCTGCGTCCCGGCGATCCATTTGCGGATCGCGAAAGGAAGCGCCCATTTGAAACCGCTGGAGGGATTGAAGGTCCTTGAGCTCGCCCGAATCCTCGCCGGTCCCTGGGCGGCCCAGACACTCGCCGATCTTGGCGCGGACGTCATCAAGGCGGAGCGGCCGGGCGCGGGCGACGACACCCGCTTGTGGGGTCCGCCCTTCATCACGGGCGAGCGGGGCGAGCGGCTCGACGCCGCCTATTTTCATTCCTGCAATCGCGGCAAGCGCTCCATCGCGGTCGATTTCGAGAGGCCGGAAGGTCAGGCGATCATCCGCCGGCTCGCCGCGCGCTCCGACGTGCTGATCGAGAATTTCAAGACCGGGGGCCTCAAGAAATACGGCCTCGACTATGCGAGCCTCAAGGCGCTCAACCCAGGGCTGATCTATTGCTCGATCACCGGCTTTGGCCAGACCGGCCCTTATGCGGCGCGCGCGGGCTATGACTTTATCGTTCAGGGCATGGGCGGCATGATGGAGCTGACCGGCGATCCCCTGGGCGATCCGCAAAAATCCGGCGTCGCCGTCGCCGACATTTTCACGGCGCTCTACAGCGTAGTGGCGATTCAGGCGGCGTTGGCGCGCCAGGCGGTCACCGGCCAGGGCGCCTATATCGATATGGCGTTGATGGACACGCAAGTCAGCGTCCTCGCCAACCAGGCGCTCAACTTTCTCGTGTCGGGCCGTTCGCCGCAACGCCTCGGCAACGCCCACCCCAACATCGTGCCCTATCAGGTGTTTCGCGTCGCCGACGGCCAAATCATCATCGCCACGGGCAACGATCGGCAGTCGCGCGACCTGTGCCGCATTCTCGGGATCGAGGCGCTTGCCGACGACCCGCGGTTTCGCTCCAACGCCGACCGCGTCGCCAACCGCGCGCCGTTCGTTGCGCGGATCGAGGAGGCGACGCAGAAGTTCGCGGGCGCCGCGCTGCTCGCCGCGCTCGAAAAGGCGGCCGTGCCGGCGGGGCCGATCAATTCGCTCGCGCAAGTGTTCGCCGACCCCCAGGTGGTGGCGCGCGCCATGCGCGTCGATCTGCCCGCCAGCGGCGCCTCTGGGGGAACGATCCCCTCGGTGCGCGCGCCGATCATGCTCGACGGGCTCGCGATGGCGGCGCCGACCGCCGCGCCGCGCCTCGGCGAACATACCGCGCCTATCCTCGCCGAACTCGGTATGACGGAAGGCGAGATCGAGGCGCTGCGCGGCGCGCAAATCATCGGCTGAGGCGGCCTCGCGCCGGCGGCGAAAATCGCGGCCCGGTCAATTGACCCGGCCTTCAGGGCGCGCGGGGCCGTCGTCACCTTCTGCCGACCACCGCGCCGCCGACGCCCTCGAAAGCGCCGGGCTCGATCTCGCAATAGAGAACGCGCGCCGGATCGACCGGCCCCGGCATTTGCACGCGCCCCGGCGGCGCGCGCTTGAAGCCCATCCGCGCGTAATAGGGTTCGTCGCCCACCAGAATCGAGACCTTCGCCCCGGCGTTTCTGGCCGCCTCGAGCGAGCGCGTCACCAGCTTTTCGCCAATGCCTTGCGAGCGAAACACCGGCTCGACGGTCAGCGGCCCGAGCAGCAGCGCCGGCGTATCGCCGATCAGGATCGGCGTCATGCGATTGGCGCCGATCAGCATCGTCCCCACCCGCGCGACAAACGAGAGGGCGAGGTCCGCCGCCGCCTCCTCGCGCAGGCGATAGGCGGTCTTGGCGAAGCGGCCGGGACCGAACACGCGCTCGTTCAACCGCTCGATCGCCTCGGCGTCGGCAGGCGTCTCAGGTTCGATCAGTAGCGGAATGTCGG
>JBEKSH010000449.1:0-3814 GCA_049517235.1 Roseiarcus sp.
CAGGTCAGGAAGCTGACGACATAAAGGCCGGCGCCCAGCGCGACCATCAGTCCCGGGGGCGCGAAATCGCCCCCCGTCCGCCATGCCGCCAGCGCCGGAGCCAACCAGACTTTGATCAACACGAGGGATGTCACGCTGCCAATCGTGTAGGCGGCGAACAGAAGGACATCAAGCATGGCGCGGATGGCCTCCGGACCTATGGCGCGACTCAGCGGCGGCGGGCGATGACGTACATGATATCGTAAAGATTGGCGGTCACTCGATGATTCAGGAAGCCGCGGTCAAGCAGCCAGTCGAACAGCCTACGCTGCTTCATCTGCAGAACCAGAAAGAAATAGGCGATGGCGCGGATGCTGCGGGAATTGCCGGGGTGGCTCGCGTGAACGACGTCGAAGCCGCTGCGATCGAGCAGGCGCGTGATGCTCGCGACGGAGAAATAGTGGAGATGCGTAGGCGGATGGATCATGCGCCAGCGACGTCCGCGCAAGCGCGCATTGAAGCTGTCGATATCGCCGGACGTGATGGCGATAACGCCGCCCGGGCGCAAGTCGCGCGAGGCCTTCTCAATGAACAGGTCCGGCCGCCTCAAATGCTCGATCGTGTCCCACATCGCAATAATGTCGACGGGTTGGGGGAGCTTCATCGTGAGGTAGTCGCCTTGGCGCGCATCGACGCCGCGCCTCTCAACGGCGTAGCGTACGGCGTCGGCGGAAATGTCGACGCCGGCGGCTGAGCCCACAATGCCGCGGAGTTCCGCAAGGAAAAAGCCATAGGCGCAGCCGATCTCGAACAGTTTCGCATTGGCGAGGGATGGCGAGCACCATTGCTGCAGGGTCGCGATACGGTCGCGGAAGTTGATCCGAAGACTTTCCTCCTCGGCGACGTAGTCGGCATATTCTTGTCCATGAAAATAGTCCTCGCCGTAAAGACGGATCAGCTCCGAATCGGAGACAGCGACGTCGGCGGAGACAAAACCGCATTGCTGGCACCGGAGCAGGCCCGGCAGCCGGCTCGGGGCATAGACGCCAGTTGCGCAGACGAGGCAGAACTTATGAGCCGCCGTTTGGTCCACCGCCGGTCGACCGGCTGGAAGAGCATGGATCATTTGGGTCGCTATCGCTTGGTCGGGCGCCTGCTCAGTCAACTTCGTTCCTGTTTGATTTCGGCGCCTGCAAGATAAGGGGTCTGTGAAGCGACCAAGGCGTTTCTCGAATATTGTCGATCGATCAGATAGCGCGGCCTGTTTTTCACCTCATCAAAAATGAGGGTGACGTATTCGCCGAGAACTCCAAGAAAGAAAAGCTGAAACCCGCTGAAAAAGCTCACGATCGTGAAGATGGACGCCCATCCCGGAACCTCCCGGGTGCCGAAGATGTAAATGGCGACCTGCGCGAGAGCAAGGACGAGGCTGAGCGCGGCGACGGAGAACCCGACGCTGACGCACAGGCGAAGCGGAAAATTCGAGAACGAGCAGACGCCGTTCAATGCGAAATTGACCAAGGTGGAAGCGTGATATTTTGATTCTCCAAATTCCCGCCGGGCGGGCTGGAACGGAACGAAGACCGTCTTGAAGCCAACCCACGATACAAGCCCGCGGATGAACGGGTTGTGCTCGTGGATCTCGTCGCGGAAAATCCTGGCGACGCGGCTCGACAGGAGTCGATAATCGGCGGCGCCCGCGCGCAACTCGATCGAACCGATCTTGTACAGCATTCGATAGAACAAGCGCGACGTGAGGCGTTTGGCGAAGTCGGTCTCGGCGCCGTCCCGGCGAAGCGTCTGAACAATGTCCGCGCCGTCCTCCCAATGGCCGACCAGCTCGGGAATAAGTTCCGGCGGATGCTGCAGATCGCTGTCGAGCATGATCACGGCGTCGGCGTCGCTATGGTCAATGCCGGCGACGATCGCGGCCTGATGTCCGAAGCGACGCGACATCACCAGGACTTCGACGCGGCGGTCGCCGTCGCTGATTTCCGAGAGGGCGGCTTCGGTTCCATCGGTCGATGGGTCGACGACATAGATGATGTGAACGGCGAATCGATCGGCGAGCGAATTGGCGGCCGCGGCGAGGCGCGCATGAAACACCCGAATAACCCCCTCCTCGCGGAAGACCGGACATATAATGTCGATTGCTTTCATTGATTTCCTCTGGAAACTCAATCATGTGCATGTGGCGGCCTGCGACCGGCGGCAATCGACGAAGCCGCCAAGAGGCGAAGCGAGGATTTGGCTATCATCCCGGGAAGACGGCATGCAAGGGCGATCTGCCAAACCATCAAGAGCGCGCGGGGGCGAAGTCCGTTTGGAAGGCGCGAGCGTAATGCGCGCCGCAACTGCTGCAATGCCGTCGTTATTCTTCTGAGTTCACTCCCGAAGCTTTACACGACGTGTCACGCATGTCGAACAACAGTGTGTCGGAAGGGCCGGGGTGGTTTACCACTAGCCGTCCGCACGCCTGCGCGGTGGCTAAAAAACCTGAAACAAAGCGATTGGAAGCCTCTGGCGTCTCCGACGGCAATGGCCAGCTGATCAGCACGAAGTCCGAGTTCTGTAACTGCTGCTCCGATTCTTCTGGGGTCTTACCAGAAAAAACATCGTACACGACCGCCCGGATGTCGATTGCCCGTAGGGTTTCCCAATCCACCTGTTGGGCGAGCGCCAATGTGTTGATGTTGAACAGTGGCGGGTCAGTGGCGATCTCAAGTCGGATCGGATGATCAGTATTCAAAAAACGAAGGAGTGCGTCTGCCTCTCGGACCATCTGTAAGTCGAAACGCGACAGCATAGGCAGGCTCCAAAGGATCGCCACCGCACAAAGCGGAACTGCAAAGAGCCTGGCGACTGGCTTCGGTTCATCACGTGACGGCGCAATGGCGCTCGCCGCACCGATTGGAAGAATTAGCCAAATCGGCCAGACGAACCTTGGTTGCCTATTGAGACTAATGGACGCCAGCACCAAATAAGCCATTGCAAACGCGACAATTGCGAGGCCTAGTGCCAAGCGTGGAACATCTCGCCGGCCACGAATGAGCGCTACAAGGAGCAATCCCCCGAAGATAATCCAGAACGAATAATCAGCCGAAACGACGCTCTCGCGTATAGATTCCCAAGTCGACAATCCGTCATCATAAATCTGCGCCAAATCTCCGTATGCCGACCGCCACCCATTCTCCAGATACATTTCTCCGTAACGTACGAACATCAGACCAGGAATCGCACACATCAATGCGGCCGCAGCCATTTTATAGAGGGTCGCCCTCACACCAGCGCGCCAGAATGATATAAGTAAGATCGGTGGTGCCAGCGCCACACCGAACATGCCAAAGTTCGCCTTAGATAGCGCTCCCAGCCCCGCGATTCCACCCCAAAGCAGGCCACGGAAAAGTGCTGCGCGTGGCTCGACGGCAGGGGCAGCGTATTCCACCATCGGCAAGAGCGTGAGTATGGTGACCATCAGAGCAAAAGCGCCGTCCACCAAGAATGGCGCGTCAGAGGTTTCAATCGGTCCGCACAACCGTATAGAAATCGCCGCGGCTAGAAGGGCCAGCAATGGCACCTCAACTTTGAAAGTGAGCCACGCCAGCCAAATTGCAAGTCCAAACGTCGCACAGGCGAGCACGAACGGTGCGACGCCTAGCTGACCGATCTCGTGAGTCAGCCGGCCAGCGGGCAACAGCATTATACCAACCCTCATACCAACCCTCACTGATCAGAACCCATGGGTCCAATTGCGCAGTCCGATGGACATGATGCGCCATGGTTGGTCGACAAGTTTGTTCCAGGCGTCGCAGCAGTGGTCGACGATGTCGTCGTA
>JBEKSH010000450.1:0-3811 GCA_049517235.1 Roseiarcus sp.
ATGGAGCGTCGCCTCCGGAATATCCAGCTTGGCCGCGACGGCGGCGATCGGCTGCAGATTGACTTCCCGGGCGATTTCGAGGTCCGATTTCATAAAGAGGGCTCCCCAGCGCGGCGACTCGTCGGCAGCTTAGCTGGATGGCGGCTGAGGCGCATTCCCCTCGTTGACGGGTCGGCCAAAACCGTGATTGCTGATTATAGCCGGCGCCGCCGATTCCCCGAGGGCAAGCCATGAATGTCGAAGGATTGATTTCGATCCAAAGCCGCTTCGGCGCGAAGGAGACGATGGATCGGCTCGAAGCGGCGCTGCGGGCGAACGGCGTCAGCATATTCGCCCGGATCGATCACGCAGCGGGCGCGGCCGCCGTCGGCGAGAATCTGCGCCCGACCGAAGTGCTGATCTTCGGCAACCCCAAAGCGGGCACGCCGCTGATGCAGGCCCAGCAATCGATCGGCATCGACCTGCCTCTCAAGGTCCTGGTTTGGCAGGACGCGATGGGAGCGGTGCGGCTTTCCTACAACGATCCAAGGTGGCTGGCGCAGCGTCATGGTCTCGGGTCCAAGGGCGCCGACACGGTCGCCCGGTTGGCGGCGATGCTCAAGACGCTGACGAGCGAGGCCGCGCCGCCGCGGTAGGCGCAGGGCGCGCCGGCAATCAACCCTTGCAACCCTTGACCCCGGCGCGCCCGGCGGGCAGACCAGCGTCCCAACGTCCCTTAAAGAGCCCGCCAGCCATGATCCGCTCCGCCCTGATGACCGTGATGACCGGCGCGGCGATCAAGGCCGGGCGCGGGCTCAAGCGCGATTTCGGCGAAATCGGCAATCTGCAGGTTTCGATGAAGGGCCCCGGCGATTTCGTCAGCCTCGCCGACCAGCGCGCCGAAAAGGTAATTTTCGAGGAGCTTTCCAGGGCGCGGCCGGGTTACGGCTTCATCATGGAGGAGAGCGGCGCGGTCGAAGGCGCCGACAAGAGCCACACCTGGCATATCGATCCGCTCGATGCGACGACCAATTTCCTGCACGCGATCCCGATATTCGCCATTTCGATCGCGCTGGAGCGCGAGGGCCAGATCGTCGCCGGCGTGATCTACAATCCGGCCAATGACGAAATGTATGTCGCGGAAAAAGGCCAGGGCGCGTTTGGCGACAACCGGCGCCTGCGGGTCGCGGCGCGCCGCGAATTGTCGCAGGCGCTGTTCGGCTGCGGCATACCGCATCTGGGTAAAGTCGCGCAGCATCCGCGCTTCAAGGCGGAGTTGGCGGCGGTGATGGCGCGCGTCGTCAACGTGCGGCGCCTGGGCTGCGCGGCGCTGGATCTCGCCTATGTCGCCGCCGGCCGGTTCGACGCCTTCTGGGAGCGCGGCCTCCATTCCTGGGACATCGCCGCCGGCACCGTGCTCATTCGCGAAGCCGGCGGTTTCGTCAGCGGCGCCGATGGCGAAGAGAATTTCCTGGAGACCGGATCGATCTGCTGCGGCAACGAATTCATGCACCGCGAGCTGCTGGCGCTCCTGGCCAAGGCGCGCTGAGGCGGCGCGGGGCCGCGTCCGTCCTTGCGGCGGCCGGCTCCGCGGCCCTTGGCGGCGCCCCCCTTGCTTCTGATAGGATCGCCTTGAAAAGTTCTTGTTTGCTGATTAGCCGAGGCGGCATGGCCCTCAATTCCGAAGTGCGACCTCTTTCCTCGCCCAGCGTATTCCTGGTCGGCATGGCCGCCTTCCTGGTCCTGGTCGGCTTCGTCGTGTTGATTCTTTACAAGCAGATCATCGTCGCGTTCAACGCCAATCCCGGGCTGAACGGCCTGATCGTCGGCGTTCTCGTGATCGGCGCGTTTTTCGCGTTCCGCCAGATCTTCAGGCTGTTCCGCGAGATCCGCTGGGTCAATTCGCTGAGCAACTCGCAAATCCGCCCGCCGCGGCGCGGCCCGCGGCTTCTCGGCCCGATGGCGACGCTGATCAACGCCGGCGCCGGCGCGCGCGGCCTGGCGACCGCGATATCGCGGGCGATCCTCGATTCGGTCGGAACGCGGCTGGACGAGGGGCGCGAGCTCAACCGCTATCTCGTCGGCCTGCTGGTGTTCCTCGGGCTGCTCGGCACGTTCTGGGGCCTGCTGGAGACCGTGCATTCGATCAGCGGGGTGATCAACGCGATGCAGACGGGCGCCGACACGACCGTGATGTTCGACGATCTCAAGACCGGTCTCGCCGCGCCGATCGCCGGCATGAGCATATCCTTCACTTCCTCGCTGTTCGGGCTGTCCGGTTCGCTCATTCTCGGCTTTCTCGATTTGCAGGCCGGCCAGGCGCAGAACCGCTTTTATACGGAACTGGAGGATTTCCTCGCCAGCCACGCCGAGGCGACCCCGCCGCCAGTCGCCGAAATGTTGCCCGAAAAAGTCGTCGGCCCCGATGCGCTGGACCACCGCAAGAGCGCCGCCGCGATGGCCAATCTCGCCGAGGGCATCCAGGGCCTCGTCACCCATATGCGTCAGGAGCAGCAACTCATTCGCGACTGGGTGGAGGCGCAGGCTTCCCAACAGGAAGAGGTCCGCAAACTGCTGCAGCGGCTGGCGCGGGAAACCGAGACGCGTTGAGTCCGCCTCTTCCATCCGGAGCTGAAAATGGCGCTTGTGCGTAGACGACGGATCGAAGGCGTCAATTACTGGCCCGGCTTCGTCGACGCCTTGTCGACGATGCTGCTGGTCATCATCTTCCTGCTTTCGGTGTTCATGCTCGCGCAGTTCTTTCTCTCGCGCGAAGTCACCGGCAAGGACACGGCGCTCGCCAAGTTGAATCATCAGATTGAGGAGCTGACCAGCCTTCTGGCGATGGAGCGGACCGCCAAGAACGAGGCGCAGTCGAACCTCGTCAGACTTACCGCGACGCTCGACAATTCGCAAAAGGAACAGGCTCGCCTGCAGGGGATTATCGCCCAGGGCGCCGCGAACGCCGATGCGGCGGGGGGGAAAGCCTCGGCCGCGACAACCGCCCTTGACGCCCAAAGGGAAGTTTCGGCGCGCGCGCTCGCCCAGGTCGACATTCTCAATCAGCAGATCGCCGCGCTGCGCCGCCAGCTCGCGGCGATCGAAGAGGCGCTTTCGGCGTCCGAGGCGGCGGGCAAGGACGCGCAGACCAAGATCGCCGATCTCGGCTCTCGGCTGAACACCGCGCTGGCGCAAAAAGTGCAGGAGCTGGCGCGCTATCGTTCCGATTTCTTCGGGCGCCTGCGCCAGATCCTCGGCGCGCGGCCCGGCATTCGCGTGGTCGGCGACCGTTTCGTGTTCGAATCCTCGGTGCTGTTCGAATCGGCCAAGGCGGACGTGAGCCCGGCCGGGCGCCAGTCGCTCGACGATCTGGCCGCCGCCGTGATCGATCTCGAGCGGGAGATTCCGCCCGACATTCCGTGGATCCTGCGCATCGACGGCCATACCGACAAGCACCCGATTTCGGGCGGCCCGTTCAAATCGAATTGGGACCTCTCCGCCGCGCGCGCGATCGCGGTGGTGCAATACCTGATGTCCAAGGGCATACCGCCCGATCGGCTGGCGGCGGCGGGATTTGGCGAGTTCCAGCCGATCGATCCAGGCGACGACGAAGAGGCGCTCGCGCGCAACCGGCGCATCGAGCTGAAGCTGACGGAGCGGTGAGCAAGCCTCACTCGGCCGCCTTGGGCGCGGCTTCGCTCGCGCCGTTCTCGAATTGCAGGCGGGCGAGGCGCGCATAGAGACCGCCCTGCGCCAAGAGGGTCTGGTGCGTGCCCTCCTCGACGATCCGCCCGCCGTCCAGCACCAGGATGCGGTCGGCGTTGACGATCGT
>JBEKSH010000451.1:0-3809 GCA_049517235.1 Roseiarcus sp.
CAAATCAGGCGGCGGAGTCATCCATAGGTTGACTCACATTCGCGACGCCGCCGCAACAAAAAACATCCGCCAAAAATCCGGCCTTCGCTCACACCTTCAAAGCGGGCCGTGAGCAATTACATCTTCACGACCTTCTTTGCGACATAAAATACGAGTTCAACTCCGACAACCGTCGGCTGTATGCTCCTTCATTGATTTTGTTGCAAGGAGTGCTCAATTAACTTGGGATGCGCGCCGTTGGTTCAGGCCTACAGCTTCACCAATCCAATTGAACCGCACACACTTACTTTTGCTTCGGCAGATTTCATTGTTGACCACCCCGTCGGGCGCGTGGGGCACCCCATATGCGGGGCGGTTCGAGTGCAGGATCACGCGGGACGATGGCACGAGCCCGTTTTTTCCACACGTCCCGTCAATTCAGGCGCGCAAGTAGGGGGCGCTTAACGGAGAAATGACGCGATGAGTATACCCCCAACCAAAAAAGCGAATCCGCGCCGTAGGCATCCTCAGGATGCAGAGCCTTTTGACCGTTTCGGCGTATTGTTAGAGGAAGCTCAGAAGTTCTGCGCTGGCGTTGGATTGCATAAAGACCTGATACTTGAGATATCCGAATCCGACAGCGATTGGGCCTTCATTCTGAAAATTGACGCACTCCTAGAAACCGCGACAAAGACAGTTGTCAGGCACGCCCTAAGGTTGAAGATTTTAAACAGAGTCTTCCACAATGACGCCCTGGGGGAATTCGTCGATTCCTTACCGATTAATGACAGAACGTCGATTGTGAAGTTGCTTGACGCTGCGGGGTGTCCGACTGAAGACATTGGTTTTATCGAGGCGACGCGTCGCGTCAGAAATGCCTACGCACATCAGATAAAACTTGTGGATGTCAGCTTGATCGAGCTCATCAAGCAGCGCCCAGACAGAAGCGATCTTTTGCGAAAACTTAGCGCCATCAAAACTTTTGTCGAAGCCGATTTGATCGCAACGTACGAAAAGGACCACGGGTTTCTGCGGTTTTGCATTCTCGATTCGACTATGCGCGTGTTGTTCTTTGCCTACCAAGTCGCCGTTAAGATTGTCCCAAAGAAATAGCAGCCCCTCGGATCGCGCGTTCTTACAATGTTAGCCGCTGGACTATTTCGCGGCTTCCGTATTAATAGTCAATGGACATTGGTACTCGTCGGAGCAAGGCCCGAAGGCGAGGCGCGGTTTCATTTCATGCTTCGCCGGACTTTGGCGACGTCGGCGTTGGCGGTGTGCAGGGCGCAGCCTTCGCGCGCGCAATAGCCCATCCAGAAGACTTCGTCGACGTTCCCGCCGATGCGCCCGATCGCAATCGCAAGGTGAGCGGCACGGCACGAGGCACCTCGGGCGACGATCGGGCGGCCTTCGTTCCAGCGGTCCGAGTCATCCGCGCTGGTTGGTCGTCTGGAAAGCGCTCCTTTTCCAGCGCCAGTTCCATAAAGCCCCTTCCGCGACACCCATCCATCCGACAGCGCGCGGAGGGCAAACAGCGGACCTGGGTGGCCAACGCCGCCTTGCTGCCTGGCTATCAGCGCATTATCCATTTCCCCGTGAATACGACGCGGGGCGAAAGCCCATGCGCGTGAACACGCAGGGGCTGGTCCAGATGAGCAGCCCAAGAATCAGCGCCGGCAGCGAAGGGACGAGCCCGACGACGGACCCAATAACGCCCGTGTGATCGAGCCATCTCACACGCAATAACCACGCCGCGCGCCGTCGGCATACTTCACGGACGACTGCAACGGCCGCAGGCCAGGAGGCGCGAGGCTGCGTCAGCAGACGGAGGGGAGCCATCCTTAACGGAGGTGGCTCGTTACATCCTGAGCAGCGAGCCGCCAAGCGCATTGATCCGCATGTCGACATTGGTGGCGGCGCTTAGTATCTGCGTGAGCCTGTTTTCGTCCGTTTCGGTCGCCTCACCCCGCCCGCGGCGGGCCAGGATATGGCCGCGCTCGGCCAGGCAAGACGCGTAAGCAAGCGGCTCTTCCGCCATGCGAAGCAGCAGCGCGTCGGCTTGCCTGTCAACCTCGTTCCAGTCCCCGATAAGCAGCGCCCTCTCGATCGCGTAGCGCCGGAACCAGAAGTGGTTGTGGCCGACGGCGCCTTTTGCGAGCAACGCCTCCCCGGCGGCGAGAGCGGCCTCCTGGTCCTCCTGTCGCTCCTCCGCCAAAGCAAGTAGACCGTGGATTATTGGGCCCGCGAAGCCGGGCCCCGTCTCGTCCGAAATCTCGCGGCCCTTACGGACCAACGCCACCGCCTCGGCTCTCCGGCCCTTAAACAGGGCGACTTCGGCGCACTGGGCGAGGATCACGGCCTCATAACGCCGCGCGTTCAGGTCACGCGCTTGCTCCAGCGCCTTCGTCTGGTATCCCTCGGCCTCGGCATAGCGACCCGCCGCCGTCAGGCACAATCCCATCGACTGCGTGGCAAACATTTCCGCATGGCGGTTCCCGATCCTCATGGCGGTTTCGAGCGCCGTGTGCATGTCGTCCAGCGCGAGGTCGAAGGCGCAGGTGTAGATCCTGCAATGGCCCATCATGACGCGATTGGGCACTGCGATCCGCGTCACACCATACGCGTCACAGAGATTGACGCAGTCGGCGAAATTCCGGAGGGCCGTCGCCATGCGGCAGTCCATGTATTGCGCGTCGGCCAGACCGCTCAGCGCGCGGGCCTGCCATTCCGGCGAACCCACGCGTCGCGCCGCCTCGAGGGCCAGCTCGTGTTCGCCTCGGCACTCCGACACCTGGCCGCGTGCAAAATGGAGGTTGCCGCGAAGATAGTGAATTTCGGCGAGGGCCCGGTCGTCGATGCGTACAACCGCCAGAGGCTCGGCCTCGGCCAGAGCGGAAAAGGCGTCGTCGACGCGGGCGATCAGGCGATTGGCCGCGGCGCAGCCGAGCAGGGCGCGACAGCGGTCGGCTTCGGCGTTGGTCACCGCCAGCGCGCGGCCGTAGGCGGCGAGCGAATCCGCGCCGCGACCCGCATCCTGCTGCAGGTCGCCCAGTAGCAGAGCAAGATCGACGATGTCGCGCTCCTCGGCCGCCAGCGCAAGTCCTCGCGTCGCGAGCGCAATCGCCTGATCGTGGCGGAAAAGGCTCGCCTGCACTTTGGAGGCCGCGAAATAGCCGCGCGGCGCCTCGGCGTCGCCTGCGCGGTCGAGATGTTCGGCCCGCAGCACCGGATCGTCGACGAAAATCGCGGCGGCAGTCCTGTGCAGTTCCCGCCGTCGCGCGTGGGTGAGCGAGCCGTAGACCCCGTCACGCACGAGTGCGTGAGCGAACTGAAGGCCGTCCCTCGTTGACCGCACCAGAACGTTTCGCACCAGCGTGTCGCAGACGTAGTGCGGCTCCTTGAGCAGCGCCCTGAGGTGGGGCAGGCTGAAGCGCTGGCCGAGGACCGAGGCCGTCTGGATGGCGCGTCGATCCAGAGTGGACAGGAGATCGGTGCGGGCTAGCACGACGCTCTGAATCGAGGCGGGGAGTCGACTGTCGGCAAGGTCCCCGACGCCTCGGAGCAATTGTTCGAGGAACAGGGGGTTGCCGCCCGCCCGCTCGACGCACTGGGCCGCGAACGCGTCGGCGTCGACGAAACGCCGCGCAATGGCCAGCGCGTCGGCCGGCGAGAGCGGCGACAAGTCGTCGGTGACCAAACTTGCGCCGCTGACCATGCCGCGCCAATGCGCATCCAGAGGATCGCCTTCAGGGCGTGTGGTTATCACGAGTACAGTTCGGCTGGCGGCGGTGGCGCGGGTGACCGCCGCCAGTAGGCTGAGCGTCTCCGCG
>JBEKSH010000452.1:0-3808 GCA_049517235.1 Roseiarcus sp.
GGATTGGCGCGCTGTTCATGGAGGACGACGAGAGCGACCAATATCGGGTGGTTTGCGCGCCGGAGCGCCCGCTGGCCTGGCGCAATCCAAGAGTGTTCGCCCATCTCGTCGCGATCGCCAAGAGCGGCCGCACCGTCGTCGCCAAGGCCGGCCTCAGTTCGTGGCGCATCTTCGCCTCGGGCGAATGGGGCCCCGTCGCCTGAACGAAAACGGCGTGGGGCGCCTTGTTTCGATACCGGGCGCCCAAATTTTCGGCGCCGACGCCCAGGCGGCCATCAAGGGCGCGGCCGGCGCCTGCGAATCGGCGCCGGTCGCCCGCGCCCGGGCCGTGATTTGGGCATGGCGTGCGCGTAAACGAGATGCTATTGACGGTCGAATGTCGTGGCGCCGTCGTTCGCCATGCGCCGCCGCCCGCGCAGCGGTTTTTCCCAACGAGGCGCGAAGAGACCGGAACCGATGAAAAAGATCGAGGCGATCATCAAGCCGTTCAAGCTCGACGAGGTCAAGGAAGCGCTGCAAGAAGCTGGAATTCAAGGAATAACGGTCACCGAAGCCAAGGGTTTCGGGCGTCAGAAGGGCCATACCGAGCTTTATCGCGGCGCCGAATATGTCGTCGACTTCCTGCCGAAGGTGAAAGTCGAGGTGGTGGTCGCCGACGAGAACCTGGCGGGCGCGGTCGAAGCCATTCGCAAGGCCGCCCAGACCGGCCGCATCGGCGATGGCAAGATATTTGTATCGCATATCGATGAGGCGATCCGCATCCGCACCGGCGAGACCGGCGCGGACGCGGTCTGATCTCGAGCGAATTCCGGGCTTCCCAACGCCTCCCGGCGTCGGGCGGGTAACTGACAGACCAAATCCGAGAGAGGCAGAACATGAAGACCGCCAAGGATGTCCTCAAGGCGATCAAGGACAATGACGTTAAATATGTCGATTTGCGTTTCACCGACCCGCGCGGCAAGTGGCAGCACGTCACGTTCGACCAGACGCTGATCGATGAAGACGCCTTCGCCGACGGCCTGATGTTCGACGGCTCCTCGATCGCCGGCTGGAGGGCGATCAATGAATCGGACATGACCCTGATGCCCGATCCGACATCGGCCTGCATGGACCCGTTCTTCGCCGCCTCGACGATGGTCATCAATTGCGACATTCTCGAGCCGTCGACCGGCCAGCCCTATAACCGCGACCCGCGCGGCATCGCCAAGAAGGCGGAAACCTACCTGAAGTCGACCGGCATCGGCGACACCGCGTTCTTCGGACCGGAAGCCGAGTTCTTCGTGTTCGACGACATACGCTTCAGCGCCTCCCCTTACGACACCGGCTTCTCGATCGACTCGATCGAATTGCCGAGCAACACGGACACTTCCTACGAGGGGGGCAATCTCGGCCATCGCATCCGCACCAAGGGCGGCTATTTCCCGGTGCCGCCGCAGGATTCGGCGCAGGACATGCGCAGCGAAATGCTCGCCGCGATGGCCTCGATGGGCGCCGTCGTCGAGAAGCACCACCACGAAGTGGCTTCCGCGCAACACGAACTCGGCCTGAAGTTCGGCCCGCTCACCACGATGGCCGACAACATGCAGATCTACAAATACTGCATCCATCAGGTCGCGCAGAGTTACGGCAAGACCGCGACCTTCATGCCCAAGCCGGTGTACGGCGACAATGGCTCGGGCATGCACGTTCACCAGTCGATCTGGAAGAACGGCAAGCCGGTCATGGCGGGCAACAAATACGCCGACCTCAGCGACGAATGCCTCCATTACATCGGCGGCATCATCAAGCACGCCAAGGCGCTGAACGGCTTCACCAACCCGTCGACCAATTCCTACAAGCGGCTGGTCCCGGGCTACGAGGCGCCCGTGTTGCTCGCCTATTCCGTGCGCAACCGCTCGGCTTCCTGCCGCATTCCGTGGACCTCCAATCCCAAGGCCAAGCGCGTCGAGGTTCGCTTCCCCGATCCGGTCGCCAATCCCTATCTCGCCTTCGCCGCCATGCTGATGGCGGGCCTCGACGGCATCAACAACAAGATCGATCCCGGCTCGGCGATGGACAAGGATCTTTACGACCTGCCGCCCAAGGAATTGAAGAAGATTCCGACCGTCTGCGGGTCTTTGCGCGAAGCCCTCGCCAACCTCGACAAGGACCGCGCGTTCCTCAAAGCCGGCGACGTGTTCAGCGACGATTTCATCGACAGCTATATCGAGCTGAAGATGACCGAGGTGGCGCGCTTCGAAATGACGCCGCATCCGGTCGAGTTCGACATGTATTATTCGAACTGATCGGGCGAAAGCCTGCGAGCAAAGCGGGGCGGCCTTCGGGCCGCCCTTTTTTCTTACGCTCGCACGCTTCATGCGAGTCAAGCGGACAATCGCTTCGAGCGCGCATAAAAATCTGTCGCCTTGGATAATGGGGACAAGGCGCGGCGCCGGCGCGCACGGATCAATCGGCGCTCGCGCCCGCCGCCCGGCCATGCCACAACCACTTCCCTCGTTGGCGGCCAGGCGTAAGATGGCGCTTGCAACCGAGTCGCGTTGAGCGTTGGCGTTCCCCTATCAACAGCAAGAAGAATCATGGCGACCGTCGAACAATTCGCGGGACGGCTGGCGGCCGTTTCCAACGTTGCCGAACCCGTCTACCGCACGCCGCCTCACAATATCGAGGCCGAGCAGGCGCTGCTCGGGGCGATCCTGGTCAACAACGACGCGTTCGACCGCGTCTCGGATTTCCTCAGGAGCGAACATTTCTGCGAGGAAATCCACCGCCGCATTTTCGAGGTCGCCGGGTCGTTGATCCGGGCGGGCAAGCTCGCCTCGCCGATCACCATCAAGACGTTTCTGGGCGAGCACGACGTCGGCGGCGTCAGCGTGCCGCAATATCTGGCGCGCCTCGCCGCCGAGGCGACCACCGTCATCAATGCCAACGATTACGGGCGCACCGTCTACGATCTGGCGATCCGGCGCGAGCTGATCCAGATCGGCGAGGACACCGTCAATGTCGCCTATGACGCGCCGGTCGATTCGAGCCCGCGCGAACAGATCGAGGAAGCCGAGCGCCGCCTCTATCAGGTCGCCGAAAGCGGGCGCTACGACGGCGGCTTCCAGCGCTTTTCCGATGCGCTCAAGATCGCCGTCGACATGGCCGCCAAAGCCTATGAGCGCGACGGAAGTCTGAGCGGCATCGCCACCGGCCTCATCGATCTCGACCGCTACATGGGCGGCTTGCAGGCCTCGGATCTGGTGATCCTGGCGGGGCGCCCGGGCATGGGCAAGACGGCGCTCGCCACCAATATCGCGTTCAACATCGCCCGGGCGCACCGGTCGCAGACGCGCGCCGACGGCACGGCCGAGACGGTCAACGGCGGCATCGTCGGCTTCTTCTCGCTCGAAATGTCGTGCGAACAATTGGCGACGCGCATCATCGCCGAGCAGTCGGGCGTGCCCTCCTACAAGATCCGGCGCGGCGACATTTCGGAACAGGACTTTCACCGCGTCGCCGAAGCGGTGCGCGAGATGCAGTCGGTGCCGTTCTATATCGACCAGACGGGCGGCATATCGATCGCCCAGCTCACCGCGCGCGCCCGGCGTCTCAAACGCCAGCGCGGCCTCGACCTGCTCGTCGTCGATTATCTGCAGCTCCTGTCGGGCGCGAAAAGCCGGGGCGACAGTCGCGTCCAGGAGCTGACCGAGATCACCATGGGCCTCAAATCGCTCGCCAAGGAACTGAACGTGCCGGTGCTGGCGCTGTCGCAGCTTTCGCGCCAGGTCGAGCAGCGCGACGACAAGCGCCCGCAACTCTCGGACCT
>JBEKSH010000453.1:0-3792 GCA_049517235.1 Roseiarcus sp.
GCGAACCCTCGAAGCCCTCGTCGCCGCCATCGGCCAGTTGCTCGAGACCTACACGCCAGAGGAATGCTTCAACTACTTCAAAAACGCCGGCTATGGACAAGCCTGATATCATCACGCTCTATGCGGCGATGCGATCCGGCGGCCGCCTCGACCATGTCGCGCGCGGCGAACGCCGTCATCACAATGGCCGACCCCAAGGTGACAGGCTGACGCCCACCTCCGACTCCTTCGCCAGCAAGGCGCGTTTGCGCTCGACGCTTCAGCGGCAGTCCGAGAGCGCCCCCCAATCCTCGCGATGCGATCGGCGGGGTCGCCGCCGCGATATTTTTTGCCGCATTTCGAGAGATAAATGGCGCCCGGGGGTGGCCAGCGCCCGGCGCTAGCTATTAAACTAGCGCTCAACCGACGCGAGGAGTTTCGACATGGCGAGAGCGATCCGGAGTCTGCTTTTTGGTTGCGCCGCCGCCATGAGCCTCGCGGCTTGCTCCACGCCCTCGGAACGGGTTGGCGGCGCAGCTGTCGGGGCGGTAGCCGGCGCCGCAATCGCCGGACCGGTGGGGGCCGTCGTCGGCGGCGTGGGCGGCGCGATCACCGGTCCGGCCGTCGCCAGGGGCATGGGCGTTCCGCACAGGCGCTACTATTGGTGGCATGGTCATCGGCGCTACTACTACAGGCATTATCCTTATTGAGACGGCGACGATAGCGGAACGCCAGCGTCACGCTCATGCCGCTCCCCGGGCCGCCGGGGCCATCGCTCGAGCGCGGCGCGGCCGGCGTCCGTCAAGACATAGAGGCCGCGGTCGGCGCGCGCGAACCAGCCATAGACGTTGCGCAGCAGGATTTTGGCGGCGTCGGGAACAGCGGCCTTGAGATCGCGCGGGCGTTGCGGACCGCGCGTCAGCGCGAGCGCGCAGGCGAGCGCCTGTTGACGGTACGCGGTCATGATCGGAACCCTTGAGCCGCCGCCCGCGACCGGGTCGCCCTGGCGGCGGCGATGTTCGTCGACGAGGCGGGATCGGCGGCGCGCGTCGCGGCGCGGGCCTGGCGCGGCGGGACTCACCAGGATCCGCACCTCGCCGATCTCAGAAACCCCGAGCATTCCGAAGCCGAGCCGGCGGCACAAATTGCGGAAACGCGCGTCGCTCTCGGGTCCCTTTCCCCGCGTCGACAGGCGCGCTGCGAGCCAGACCTCGTCACAGGCGGCCGCGCGGTCGACGCCTTGAAGCACGAGTTCAAGGTTGAAGCTGAGCTTCAACTCGCCGATAACGACGAGCGGCGAACCGTCCCGGCCAAGCGCGACAATATCGCAGCCGCCGATTTCCCCTTTGACGACAAAGCCGAGGGCTTCGAGGAACCGCTTGACGGGAAGATAGAGCGAAGTCTCCAGGGAGCGGGCCTCCTGTACCGTCTTCGGGCGCCGCGCCGGCCAGTGACGCGACCGATTGGAACAGACAAACAGGCGGTCGGGGCGGCGAGGCGGCGGCGATCGCGCCATCGCCTGCTTAGAGCTTTTTTTGATTCGATAGAACAGGAGACAAGACTGCGCCGGGGCGCTGCTTCACGGCCATGCGGCGAAAGAAGCCACTTCGTCGGCCGAGCGCCTGCGCGCCGCGGTCTTTCGATAGGCGCCGGGCGCGACGCCGCGCCGCCGCTTGAAGAATCGATTGAAATAGCCGGGATCGCGAAAGCCCAGGCTGTAGCCGATCTGTTCGATCGACAATTCGGTCTGTTCGAGCCGCTGACACGCTTCCTCGATCAGCCGGTCATGCACCAGCGCCAACGGCGTTGCGCCGGCGCCGCGCGCGCAGGCGTCGTGCAGGTGCGAGCGCGTGACGCCGAGGAGGCGGGCGAATTCGTCGATGCCCAGACCCTCGCGGTAGTGCAACTCGATCAGCTGGCGAAAGCGCTGAACCGTGTTGGCGCCGGCGCCGCGCGCGCCGCTCAGGGCGTCGAGCCCGGAGGCGCGCCACAAGCGAAGCAGCACGATGCCCAGGTGCAGTCCCATCATGACGGACGCGCCGGGCTGAGAATCGCGCGACTCCCGGACAAGCGCCGAAAACGACGTGGTCAATTCGTCCAGATGGGGCGCGATCCGATCCGAGGTTGCGATGGCGATTCGATCGAGGAGCGGCCGCAAATGCATCGCGACGCCGCTGTCGCCGACGGCGCGCCAAACGAAATCTTCGAGGATCGACAGCGCGACGCCGTCGCCGCCCGCCTCCAGTCGAAATTCGCCGAGCGCCGAGCGCGGCAACCAAAGGATGAAAGGCGCCTTCATCTCGATTTCCGCGCCATCGCGCCCGACGAAGGAGGCGCGGCCGCGAACGACGAAAAAGGCGTGGCGACGCGGCCGCCGGTCGAGGCTAGCCGTCGACCAGGTCTGGCGCGCGAAGGCGGCCTCTATTCGCGAGCCGATCACAACCGAGCCGAACTGGCCGATTGGCGGAAGTCGAGGACGGCGAGGGCCGGAAAGAGGCGCGGCGGGCATGACCGATTTTGTCCAACCGTGAAGAAAATGCAATATTTCTGTGAGAAAATGCATTACCGCACGGCCCGGACTAGGGCTTACTGTTGAGAATAGACCTCGACGAAGCGCTGCAACGTCGACAATTCGAGGAAACGCAAACCAGGCGAGGCGATCCCCGAGCCGCGGCTCGCGCGTATTTCCTTATCCGACGAACCGCCTGCGAACCGCATCGCGACGACCGCGCGATTGAGCGGGTCGCGCTCCACGCCTCGGCCTCGCGGGCGGCGGCGCGCTGGCGTCGCGGGACATTGTTTCTGGTCGCCACGGGAAAAAGATCATGGTTGATGCAGCGCTTGTGATTGGGCGCAGGGATGTTCCGGCGTCGGACGGCGGAATATTCGAGCGGCTCAATCCAATGACCGGCGAAGTCGCGAGCCGTGCGGCGGCCGCCACGCTGGCCGACGCGGCGAGCGCTGTTTCCGCCGCCGCCGCCGCCTTCCCCGCTTGGTCCGCGCTTGGGCCCGGCGAGCGGCGCGCGCGCCTGTTTCGCGCCGCGGGGCTTCTCGAGCGTCGCGCTCCGGATTTTGTCGACGCGATGGCGCGAGAGATCGGCGCGACCGCCGGCTGGGCTCATTTCAACGTGCATCTCGCGGTCGGCATGCTGCAGGAAGCCGCGGCGATGACCACGCAGGTCGCGGGCGAGGTCATCCCGTCCAATCGGCCCGGGCTGACCGCGATGGCGGTGCGCCAGCCGGCCGGCGTCGTGCTCGGCATGGCGCCCTGGAACGCCCCGGTGATTCTTGGCGTGCGCGCCGTGGCGATGCCGCTGGCCTGCGGCAACACCGTGGTGCTGAAGAGTTCGGAGATTTGCCCGCGAACGCATCGGATCATCGGCGAGGCGTTGCGCGACGCCGATCTTGGCGAAGGCGTCGTCAACGTCGTGAGCAATGCGCCGGCCGACGCGGGAAAGATCGTCGAGGCGCTGATCGCCAATCCGGCGGTCCGCCGCGTCAATTTCACCGGTTCGACGCGCGTCGGCCGGGTCATCGCCGAGGTCTGCGCGCGCTATTTGAAACCGGTCCTGCTGGAGCTGGGCGGCAAGGCGCCTTTCGTCGTCCTCGACGACGCCGATCTCGACGAGGCGGTGAAAGCCGCCGCCTTCGGAGCCTTCATGAATCAAGGCCAGATCTGCATGTCGACCGAGCGGATTGTGGTCGACGAGGCCGTTGCGGACGCGTTCGCCGGAAAATTCGCGAAAAAGGCGGCGACGCTGGTGGCCGGCGATCCCCGCCAGGGCAATACGCCGCTCGGCTCGCTGGTCGGCT
>JBEKSH010000454.1:0-3791 GCA_049517235.1 Roseiarcus sp.
TGCCGCCACCCCGACGGACGCGACGAACGAAGCGAGATAAATGGCACCGGCAAGCACGCGGCGCCGCGCCAGGGACGGCAGATTGTTGGACATGAGCATCCTCCGTTCGATGACCGCGTGCTTTGGTCACGCGGTGAGATTACCTATGCCGACACGCTAGCCGGAAGTTGCGACAGGCGCCCGTTAGGCGTTGTGAGATGCTATTAGAAGGTGCCAGAAGCGATTGGCCGGCTTGCGGTGTTCAGGGCGAAGCCGACACCGTTTATGGTGGGCTGTCGATTTGAGTTACCATGCGACCGGGTTTGGGTAGCTACGGAAGAGGGCGCCATGATCGCGATTGAGGTGCAGGCGAACGACGCCATATCGTTCGGGCCCTTTACTTTGATCGCGAGTGAAAGGCTCCTCAAGAAGGGCGGTGCCCGCGTCGAATTGGGGGCGCGCGCGTTCGACATCCTGGTCGCGCTCTTGTCCCGCCCCAACGAACCCGTCAGCAAGCGGGACTTACTGGCCCGGGTCTGGCCGGGCGTTGTGGCGGAAGAGGGCAGTCTGCGTTTTCACATGGCGGGCTTGCGCAAGGCGCTCGGCGACGGAAAGGACGGCGCGCGCTACATCACGACCCTCGCGGGCCGTGGTTATTGTTTCGTCGCACCGATTTCGCGGACTAATGCGCCGGCTCCCGCCAACGTGCCGGATTCTACGGCCGTCCGCCACGCGAACCTGCCCGGTCGCCTGTCCCGCATGGTCGGTCGGGCCGAGGATGTTCAGGCGGTCTCGAAGCTCCTGGCCGCGGAGCGCTTTGTCACGATCGTCGGCACTGGTGGGGTCGGCAAGACCACCGTCGCGGTCGCGGTCGCGCACGATTTGATCGATAAATTCGACGGCGCGGTGCTCTTCATCGATCTCGGCACGCTGATTGCTCCCGATCTGACCAGCACGGCGGTCGCGTCGACGTTGGGTCTGTCGGTTCGTTCCGAGGACGCGACCCCGAGTGTGATCGCCCATTTGCGGGAAAGGCGTATTCTCCTGGTCCTCGACACCTGCGAGCATCTCGTCGAAGCGGTGGCGCCGCTCATGTCACGCATCTTCGCTGAGGCACCGCAGGCGTATATGCTGGCGACGAGCCGCGAGGCGCTGCGGGTCGAGGGCGAGCACGTCTATAACCTGGACCCGCTCGCATTCCCCCCGGACAGTCCGGAGCTCACCGCGGCTGTCGTGGAGACGTTTCCGGCGATCCAGGTATTCATCGAGCGGGCTGCCGCGGGTGGCGCGCGCCTGGATCTCAGCGATGCGAACGCTTCTGTCGTCGCCGATATCGGCCGCAAGCTCGATGGCGTAGCGCTCGCGATCGAGCTTGCGGCGGGCAGAGTTGGCGCCTACGGCCTGCAGCAGACGGCGGCTCTTCTGGATCAGCGCCTGACCCTCCTATGGCCGGGACAGCGTACTGCGCCGCCGCGCCAGAAGACACTGCACGCCACGCTCGAGTGGAGCTACACGCTGCTGTCCAACGCTGAACGGATGGTGCTACGCCATCTTGCCGTGTTGGTCGGACATTTCACCATGGACGCTGCACTCGCGATCGTGGCGAGCGGAAGCATCGAGCAGGAGCTGGTTTTCGGCGCGGTTGACAGCCTGGTCGCCAAGTCGATGGTTGCGACTCGACCCGCAGGGGCGATGATGCGCTATCGGCTCTTGGATACGACCCGCGCTTATGCTCTCGGTGTCCGGATTGACGATGCCGAGCTCGCCGCGCTCGCGGGGCGCCATGCAGCCTATTACCGGGATTGGCTGACGCAAATCGGTACAGACACGCCGGCGCTGTCGGGTGCCACGGAACGACTGCCGCTGCTCAGCGGCCTCGACAATGTACGCGCGGCGCTGGAATGGTGCTTCGGCCCGGATGGCGATACCGGCCTCGGAGTAGAGCTTGCGGCCGCCGCGGCGCCGGTGTTCCTAGCGATGTCACTGCTGCCCGAATGCCATCGCTGGTCGAGGCTGGCGATCGAGGCGCTGACCGACGCGACGTGCGGAGGGGGCGAGGAGATGCGCCTGCAAACGGCGCTGGGTATGTCCTTGATGTTCATGCAGGCCAGCAGTGACTTGGCGCTGTCTGCCTTGGACAGAAGCCTCGCAATTGCTGAGCAACGCGGCGACGCATTGGCGCAATTGCAGGTCTTGGGGCCGGTGCACATGTTCCAACTGCGCGTCGGTCATTTCAAATCCGCCTTGCATTATGCCCAACGCGGCGTGACCGTCGCCACGGCCCTCAAGGATCCCAAGGCACGCACCTTGGCCCACGCTCTTGTCGGAATTTCGCTGCATGTCGTGGGCGATCTAGGCGCCGCTCGACTCGAACTCGAGACGGCGCTGCGGTATGATCGGACCTCGCAACCGGCGCGGATGAGCTATCTCGGCTTCGAGGGCCAGACGCTGGCCAGTATTGTCCTCGCCAGGACATTGTGGGTGCAGGGTCATCCGTCTCAGGCGCTGGAGCTCGTGTATCAGACGGTTAAGGATGCCGAACGGAAGAACCATCCCGTCACATTGGCGATCACTCTGATCTACGCCATCTCCGTGTTGTTTTGGACTGGCGATCTCGACGGCGCAGCGCAACACCTCGACCGATTTGTCGTGCATGCCCAACGCCATGCTCTGGCCCCGTATTTAGCCGTCGGACGCGGCTTCAGGGGGAGGCTGGCCATGCTGCAAGGCGATGTGAGAAGCGGTGTGGAAAGCCTGCAGTCAAGCCTGACGCAATTCCACGAGGCGCGCTACGAACTCCTCACCACTCCGTTCAACATGTCGCTTGCCCAAGGGCTCGCGGCCCTCGATCGCCGAACGGAGGCTATGGCGCTTATGGACGAGACCATCGATTTGACGGAGGCGAACGGGGATCTCATTTACATGGCCGAGTTGCTGCGCGTGAAGGGCTGCATCCTGCTCTCTCCATCGACGGCGAATGACAAGGATGCGGAAGGATGCTTTAAGCAGTCGTTCGAATGGAGTCGCCGCCAGGGCGCGCTGGCGTGGGAGTTGCGCACCGCGATCGACTACGCAGCGCTGCTAGCTTCTCGGGGTAAGATCGATGACGCTCGGTTACTCCTGTTGCCGCTAATGGAACAATTCACGGCAGAGGCGGATACAGCGGATCTGAAATCGGCCACTCGCATGTTGGCGAGCTTGGGGTAGCGCCCGCCGCCTCAGGGCATAGTACGCTACTTTCCATTTGTACAACTCACTCGCATATCCGAGCGCCCGCGGGTGATCTCGCGCGGAGTGGCCGCAGAATTCGGCCACGGGCCGCCTGCTAATGACCAGGTCAAGGAGCGGCGTCTCATTTCGGAAGAGTTCGCGCGGAGCTTCCGGCCCAGCCGCAAATCGATCCGAAGGCTTCGGCGCGCGCGGCCTGTGCGTGCCCCTCAAGTCTCCGCTCGCAACAGCCAACGACTCCTAACGACATCTAACGAGCCATTCCCCGGCTTCTGCGGCATATCTCATGGCGCCCAACGGGATCAGCCGAGCTTCAGCTCGGTTGACCGCAATTCAACCAAGTCAGGGAGATTTCATGATGCGCACGCGACCAGGTTTCGAAGCTATCAACACGGACCGGCGTCAGTTCTTGAGCACTGCGGCAATGGGTATCGCGGCCGCAGGCGCCGCCAGCCTGTTTGCTCCGCAGATAGCGTCGGCGGCCACGAGTGACGCGATCCGGGCGTTCCGGATCGAAATCCCCGAGGACGATCTCGTCGATCTTCGCCGGCGCCTGGTGGCGACCCGGTGGCCTGAGAAGGAGA
>JBEKSH010000455.1:0-3762 GCA_049517235.1 Roseiarcus sp.
CTGGTCGAACGAGGAGGCGCGGATGCTCGTCTCGGAGCCCGGCCGTTTGGGCGAACCACGAGCGTTCGCTAGAATCGCTGCGTCTTGACGATAATGGCGGTTCGGACCGTATTGAGTTAGAATTGGCTTAGATGGGCAGCGCGCCACAGCCGGCGCCTTGGAATAGGGTATGAACACGCTCCGCCGTCATGCCGCCCGCACGCTCTGCGCGTTCGTCATGGCTATGCTTGCTTCTCACGCGGCGATGGCCAATCGGCGCGTCGCGCTGATCATTGGCAACGCCAAGTATGAACATGCCGACACGCTGGCCAACACGGTCAATGACGCCGACGCGATCGCCGCTTTGCTCACCAAGGCCGGTTTCGACGCCGTCGACGAGCGGCGCAACGTCGGGGTCGTCGAATTCAAGCGCGCGGTGCGCGAATTCATGCTTTCGGCCGCCAGCGCCGATATTGCGGTGGTCTATTATTCCGGCCACGGCATCGAAGTCGCCGGCGCGAACTACATGATCCCGATCGACGCCAGGCTGGCGAATAATTTCGACGTCGAGGATGAGGCGATCGCGCTCGACCGCATCATAACGGCGACCCAGCCGGCGCGAAAGCTGCGCCTGATCATCCTCGACGCCTGCCGCGACAATCCTTTCGTGCACACGGCCCAGCATTCGAATGAAACGCGGTCGCTCGCCAATGAAACGCGGTCGCTCGCCAACGGGCTGGTGAGCGTCCAGCCGACCGGCACGGATACTTTGATCGCCTATGCCGCCAAGGCCGGTTCGGTCTCCTATGACGGCAGCGGGCCCAATAGTCCGTTCACCACCGCCCTGGTGAGACACATCGCCGAACCCGGGCTCGACATCAGGATCGCCCTGGGCAAGGTGCGCGACGACGTGCTCGCGAGCACCGGCGACCGACAGGAGCCGTTCGTCTACGGCTCGCTTGGCGGCGACAATATTTCGCTGGTCCCGGCGCCCGCGGCGCCGAAAGTCGAGCCGGCGCCATTGGCTGTCGATCCGAACGGCGCGATCGCGCGTGATTACGAGCTGGCCGAGCGGGTCGGGACCCGCAAGGGCTGGGAGTCGTTTCTCGCCGTCCATAGTCTGGGCTTCTACGCCGATCTCGCGCACGCTCAACTTTCCAAGCTGACCGCCGCTCCACCGCCGGCATCGGCTGCCGCCGCAAAAGACGCCGGCGTCGGACCCGAGGGCTTGGCCGCTGCGCAACGCCGGGACAATGAGCGGCGCGCACCGGGTGAAGCGGCCCGGCTCAAAGTCGAGCCGGAGGCGCCCCAGCAACCGCGCATCGAAGTCGCGACGGCGCCGACGGCGCCCGATCAGGCGTGCAAGCGCGACGAGGCGCGCCTTGCTCGGTTGCGCGTCGATCCATCGAGCGAACAAGTCGCGCAATTTGCGCGCGAGCTCGCCTGCGAGACGCTGCGCCCGCAGGTTCAGCGTCTGATGGAAAGCCTCGGCGGCGAACCGGCCGTCGCGACGCAACCGCCGTCGTCGGCGCCCGCCGCCCAGGCAACGGCGGCCCCGCAAACGCGGGAGCAGTCCTGCAAACGCGATGAAGCCCGTCTCTCCCAGCTGCGCGCGGATCCAACGGCGGAACAGGTCACGCAATTTGCGCGCACGCTGGCCTGCGAGGACCTGCGGCCGCAGGTTCAACGTCTGCTGGAAAGCCTCGGCGCCGCGCCGGTCGGGCCGAGCCAATCCTCCGCGCTCGCGGCCGCGCCCCCGTCGCGAGGAATCGCACAACCCCCGATCGACGCGCAGCAACCGCGCGTCGGCGCGCCGGCGCCCGGACAGGCCGGGGCGCATGCGCCTGACGATGCGCAGGCCTGCCAGCGCGACGCCGCCGAGCTCGCCCGCATCCGGGCCAATCCGGATCGCGAGGCGGCCGTTCGCTTCATGCGCGGGCTCAAATGCGAGGATCTGCATGCGCAGGCGGCGCGACTGCTGGAAAGCATCGGCGATTGAAGGCGACAATCGAGCGCTCGGCGCTACTGAGGCGACAATCCCCTGCGTCGTTGAACGGGGCGACGCCCCGGTTGATTGAACGATGCGCCACCTGATCCTCGAAGAACCATATTCCCGCGCCGCGCTTTGGAGCCGGCGCCTGGCTGTGTTCGCCCTGGCCGTGGCGGGCGTGGCGGCGGCGCTGTCGCGCGCAGGAGCGGTGGAGCCGGCGGGCGTCCTCGCCGTGCTCGGCGCTTCGCTTGTTCTGGCCTGTCTGGCGGGGCTGCTCTCGCTCACGGCCGCCGTGGTCATCTGGCGCACCGGGCGGCGCGGCGCGGGCGTCGCCTTCGCCGGGCTCGTCCTCGCGCTGGGGCTGCTCGCCTATCCCGCGTGGCTGTCCTGGCAGGCCGTCACCTTGCCGATGATCGACGATGTCTCGACCGACCTGGAAACGCCGCCGAGCTTTCTGCGCTCGGTCAAGGCGCTCGAGGCGCGCGCATGGCGAACGCCGCCGCCGCCGACGCCGGAAATGCGCGAGGCGCAGAAGCGCGCCTATCCAAAAGTCCAGCCGATCCTCGTCGATATGCCGCTCAACGAGGCCTATCAACTCGCGCTGCAGGTCGCCAGGGGGCGCGGCTGGCGCATCGTCGAGGCGATCCCGCCAAGCGTGCGCGAAGGGGTGGGCCATATCGACGCGAGCGCGAAATCGCTGTTCCTCGGCTTCGTCGACGACATCGCCATCCGCATCAAGCCGCTGGCCAACCAGAGCCGCATCGATATCCGCTCGGCTTCGCGGGTCTGGCGCCATGACTTCGGCGCCAACGCCGAGCGCATCGAGAAATTCGCGGCGGACGCGCAGGAGCTGGCTCAGGCGAAGTGACAAGTGGGATTTGCGCGCGCTGATGAACCCCAAGGCCGCGCCGTGACCGGCGCCCCGCGAACTATTCCGGCGCGGCCGCCGTTTGCAGGGCGAGGGCGTGCAGCGCGCCGCCCATCTGGCCCTTCAGCGCGCCATAGACCATCTGGTGCTGCTGCACGCGGCTCTTGCCGCGAAAAGCCGATGAAACGACGGTCGCGGCGTAATGATCGCCGTCGCCCGCCAGATCCTTGATCTCGACGCGCGCGTCGGGAAACGCCGCGACGATCAGGCGCTCGATTTCGGAAGCGGGCATCGCCATGCTTTATTCCTGTTTTCCCTGCGACGCCGCCTCCAGCTTGGCGATGACGTCCTTGGCTGGCTCCGAGCACGGCACGGTGACCCCGCCGGCCATCATCACCACGCATTTGCCGGGTTCGGTCGAGCTGATCGCGATGACCTGATCGACGCGCACATAATTCAAGCCGGCGAGCGCTTTCAGCGCAACGAGTTGTATCATACCATCTCCCATTGCGGCCCCGCCATGAACGCCGGGAACCAGGATTCGAACGCCGCGGTCAGATGCGCGACCAATATGGGCGGCTCGCCCGGCAGCGTCAACGCCGCGCCGCCCGTCGTGCCGAGGCGCTCGACCGCGACCCCCGCGGCGGAGGCCGCGGCGATGATCGCGCCGGCCTCGGCGGCGAGCGCCGTGACGACGTAGCGGCCCTGATCCTCGCCAAAGAGGAATCCGTGAACGGGCCCCTCGGCCGCGTCGGCGTCGATGACGGCGCCAAGGCTTCCCGCCATCGCCATTTCGGCCAAAGCGACGCCGAGGCCGCCATCGGAAATATCGTGGACCGCCGTCAGTCGGCCCGCGCCAATAAGGGCGAGGACAAACGCGCCGTTGCGCCGCTCCGCCGTCAGATCGACCGGCGGCGGCGCGCCT
>JBEKSH010000456.1:0-3762 GCA_049517235.1 Roseiarcus sp.
TTGCGCAGGCCCATCACCAGCGACACCGCCGGATTGAAATGCGCGCCGGAGATCGGCCCGAGCGCCAGGATCAGCACCACCAGAATCGCGCCGGTCGGCAAGGTGTTGCCCAGCAAGGCGAGAGCGCCGTTGCCGCCCGCGAGCCTTTCGCCCATGATTCCCGAGCCGACCACCGTCGCGACGAGCAGTCCCGCGCCGAGGCCTTCGGCGGCGAGGCGTTTTGGGAGAGAAAAGCTCACGCCGTCGCCACCCGCCGCCCGCGTTCGTCGATGACGCGCTCGCCGTCCTCCTTGAAGAATTCGCCGCGCTGGGGCGCCAGCAGATCGAGAACCTGTTCTGAGGGACGGCACAGCCGCACGCCTTTGGGCGACACGATGAGCGGCCGGTTCATCAGGATCGGATGCGCGCCGATCGCGTCGAGCAACGCGTCGTCGCCGAGCGAGGGATCGCCGAGGCCAAGATCGTGAAAGGGCGTCCCCTTCTCGCGCAGGATCTGGCGCACCGTCAGGCCGGCGCGGGCGAGCAATTGGGTGAGCAGCAATCGCGTCGGCGGACATTTCAGATATTCGACTATGTGCGGCTCGACGCCGGAATTGCGGATCATCGAGAGCGTGTTGCGCGAGGTTTCGCAGGCGGGATTATGGTAGATGATCACGTCCATCACGCCGCCTCCGGGCCGGGGAATGAGGGGGCGCCGCCGCGGCGGTCGGCGCCACACAATCCAGACGGTGCTCGCCGCGGGTTGAAGGGACGCGGCGACTGTCGAGGCGACAGGCCCGAACAGGCCGTTCATCCTCATGCGACCCTTCGCTGAAGGGCCATTTCGGTGGCGCCTTCCATTCTGCCGATCGCGGCGAGATTTCGCTTCAGCGTCGGTAGATCGAGATTCTCGATGTCGAGATTGACCAGACTGGAAATGCGCGCGGTCAACCGACGGTAGGCCTCCATGAATGCGGCTCGTTTTTCCGCCTCCGTGCCTCCGATCGCCGCGGGATCGGAAATGCCCCAATGCGCGACGATTGGATGACCCGGCCAGTAGGGGCAGGCCTCGCCCGCGGCCAAATCGCAGACCGTCAAAATGAAATCCATTGTTGGAGCGCCCGGACCCGCGAATTCCTGCCAGCTCTTGGATCGGAAGCCCCGGATGTCATAACCGAGGTCCGCCAGCAGCGCGAGGCAATGCGCGTTCGGGTCGCTCCTCGGATGGCTTCCCGCGGAAAAAGCTCGAAAGCGGCCTTGACCCTCCCTGTTCAGAATCGCTTCAGCCAGGATCGAGCGCGCCGAATTGCCCGTGCAAAGGACCAGGACATTGTAGATTTTGTCGGGGGTGGAGACCTCCCGCTTGGCGGGGAACGGATCAGAATCCGCTGACCCGAACGGGGCGCCACTGACGCCTGTCGCGGCGCAACAGTCCTCGCTCAGGAAAGCGGCCAGCCGTTGCGCCCGCTCTCTCACCGCAACGAAAATTATCGAGCGGCCATCGCGCCGCGACCGTACCAGTCCGGCTTGCTCAAGTAGGGCCAAATGCGGAGAGAGCGTGTTGTGCGGCAGCGCGATCAAACGCGCTATATCGCCGGCTGCGAGACCGTAGGGCAAGTATCGGATCAGAAGGCGAAATGTCTCCAAGCGCCAGGGATGGGCAATTGCTGCGAGCACTGCCAATGCGTCCGAAGAGTCGATTCCGCCAGATTTCGAAGCGCTTGGAATTCTGTTGGACAAAGCTCGTTTCATCTAACTATTTGTCGTCCGTGATTTGAGGGTTGCGGCTATGCTGATTGCGGCTGTGGGCTCGTCCGCCCAATTTCATCCAGCCGCCTTTGGAGGGACAGCTTATCCAAGCTCTTCATCGGCAGGCTCACGAAGATCGATATGCGGTTATTGAGCATTCGAAGCGCGTCCGCGAACGCCAGACGTTTTTCGGCTTCGTTCCCTCCAGCGGCGGCGGGATCGGGCAGACCCCAATGGGCGGTCATCGGTTGACCGGGCCAAGCTGGACACTCCTCGGCGGCGGCTTCGTCGCAAAGGGTGAAAACAAAATCCAATGATGGCGCGCCGGGCGCGGCAAATTCATCCCAACTCTTGGACCGAAGGCCGTCCGTGACAAAATTCAGCCTCTTCAGGAGGTCGATCACATAAGGATGGACTTGGCCCTTTGGGTGAGAACCGGCGCTAAATGCATGAAAGCGACCCTGACCGAGCCGGTTCAGGATGCATTCGGCGATGATCGAACGCGCCGAATTGCCCGTGCAAAGGAAAAGGACGTTAAAGATTTTATCCGTCATGGTCGCCTCCACCGACTTCGCAGCACCCTTCGATCGTCTACGACCTCAATTTGTTTCGGTCGAAATTCCAAGCGTGGTCAGAGCTTTCATCCGGATCGCATTGGTGACGGGATAGAAACCTTCTTTGATCGTCCCAGCCTGACCGTCCTCTGAGACAATATATTTGATAAACGCCGCTACCACCGGGTCGAGCGGCTGCTTGGGATTCTTGTTCACATAGAGGTAGAGATATCGCGAGAGTGGATAATTGCCGGAGTAGGCGGATTCAGCGGATGTGTCGTAGCATTTGCTGGCGACCGATGTCGCCAACGGGACGGCGCGGACGCCGTCTGTGAGGTATCCGATTCCGGAATAACCGATCGCGGATTTGTCGTTAGCGACCATTTGCACAACGGTCGAAGAATCGGGTTGTTGTTTCACCTCGTCCTTAAACTCGCCTTTATAGAGGACGGCTGCTTTGAACGTTTCGTAAGTCCCCGAAATCGAGTTCCGGCCGAAAAGCGCAATCGGCTTTGTCGCCCACTCGCCGGTTAGACCGACGCCTCCCCAAGTCTTCACTTCAATGCCGTTGCTGTTCCAGTGGTCCTTGGAGAATATCTGGTCGACTTGTTGCAGCGTCAGGCATTGCAGCGGATTGTTCTTGTTGACGTAGACGGCGAGTGCGTCGACGGCGACAGGCGCCGACGACGGGGCGTATCCGAATTTCTTCTGAAAAGCGGCGATCTCATCGCCATTCATGGCGCGCGACATCGGTCCGATTTGCGAAGCGCCTTCGACAAGCGCAGGCGGCGCCGTCGACGAGCCCTTGCTCGCGATTTCTATTTTCAGTTCAGGGTAAAAGGTATTGAACCCTTCGGCCCACTGCTTCATCAGGTTGCCCAACGTGTCGGACCCGACCGCTTTGATCTGCCCGGAAACGCCGCTGACGGCCTTGTAGGCGGGAAGCTGCGGGTCGAGGTCGACCGCGTTGGCCCCCGTGACCATTGCGACAAAGGCGCTTAGCGCAGCCGCGGGACCAAGTAATTTCACGGAACTTCTCCTGCTCAAAGCGAAGTTGGTCGAAGGCTACTTTCATGGAACGAGGGTTTGGAATCTGGATCCCGCCCGGCAAACATTACGGTCGGTCGAGGGCCGCGCTCGCCTCGTCAATGGCGAAAATTCAATATGTCATGAATATACGACGTAACGACGACAGCTCAAGGCCTCTCAGGCGATCCGGAGCGATGGCGCATGAGCGATCAAATCGGGTCTAACCCCCCGTGACGCTCATGTGGCGCGCCAAGGCCGGTCTTTGAATCGTTCGATCGATAATGAAATCATGGCCTTTGGGCTTCCGCGCGATCGCCGATCGGATCGCCGCGTTGAGGGCCTCGTCGCTATCCGATTGACGCAACGGTGCGCGCAGGTCGGCTGCGTCGTTCTGGCCCAGGCACATGTAAAGCGTGCCGGTGCAAGTGACGCGGACCCGATTGCAGCTTTC
>JBEKSH010000457.1:0-3762 GCA_049517235.1 Roseiarcus sp.
GCCGCCGGCCGGTCCCAGCAGCAGCAGAGCCAGCCCGTAGGCGAGCACGCAAAGCGCCGCCGCGAATTCGAGACTGCGCGCGAGGAGCGCGGCGCGAAGGGATTCGCGCGCCGCGAGGCGCATCGCGGCCTGCTTGCCGAATACGGCGAGCGCGGCGAGCGCGCCGGTCGTCGCCGCCGTGCCGAGCGCCATCGCGAAAGTCGCGGCGACGCCCGCGGCGAACAGCCCTTGCGTGAGCGCGAACGTCAGCACGACGATGGCGCCCGAGCACGGCCGCGCGCCCGCGGCGAGCACCGTCGCCGCCGCGCCGCGCCAGGAGAATTCGCCGCCAAGCTGCGCGGCGTCGGGCGCATGATTATGGCCGCACTCGGCCTCCGAGGCGACGTCGGCGCCTGGCGTCCCCGCGCGAAACCGCGACGCGACGCCGAGCGCGAGCGCGGGCCGCCACGGCGCGTTGGCGAACAGCGCCCCCTGTGCGGCGCGGCTGGCGGCGGCGAGCCGAAGCGTCGCGGCGAGCGCGCGGCCCTTCCTATAGACCAGCCAGGCGCCGATGGCGGCGACCCCGAGATAGCTCGCGACTTCCACGAAATTGCCGGCGCGGTTCATGCCGATGTCCGTCGCGTGGAAAATGAGCGCGGCGACGCCGATCAGGGCGATCGCGACCAACGCCTGGAGAATCGCCGCGGCGAAGGCCATGACGACGCCGCGCCGCAGCGCGCGCTCGTTGGCGAACATGTAGGAGGCGATCAACGCCTTGCCGTGGCCCGGCCCGGCCGCGTGGAAAACGCCATAGGCGGCGCTGAGGCCGATCAGGCCCCACATCGCCGAACCGTCGCGATGCAGCGCCTTGACTTCCCCCGCCAGCAGATGGTTGAGCCAGGCCGCCACGCCGAGCAGCCATCCGGAAACGCCGCTCGGCGCGCCGCCGGCCTCGCCGCCGGGCAAGGCGAAGGGCCGGTGGACCAATTGGGCGAGCGCGGGATCGGCGGCCAGAGCGATCGCCAGCGCCAGCGCGGCGAGCAGGCAAAGCGCGCGAAGGCTCAAGACGGGTCTCATCACGGGCAAGCGACAATGGCGCGGCTCGCCATTTTGAAGCCGAAATTCGCGCCGGGCGCGAGGCCGCTGAAAAACGACTCGGTCAGTTTGCTCGATTCGTCCGCCGCCAGCGGTTTGGGCTTGGCGACGGAGACCGAGCATCCGGACGGCGGGTTGTCCAAGGCGACCGCGTCCTTATCGTCGAATTCAAAATCGATGAAGAATTCCGGATCGGCGACCAGCAGCGAGAAATATTTCCCGGGCGCCATCGGCTCCTTGAGGGGCAACGTGACATGAAAAGTCACGAGATGGTCGGGGCGCTCTTCCATCCAATAATCCGTGACCTCGCCGAAATCGACCGCTTTGCCGCCGATCTTGAGCGTCGTGAAATAGCCGATCTGCGCGAGGCCGCCGGCGTTCTCCTTGGCCAGCGGCGCAAAGTCCTCGCGCTTGGCGAGTTGGCCCGGCTGGGCCAGGCCCTGCACGGCGAAGGAGGAGTACATTTCGTCGAAAGTCCAGTCGTGAACGACGCCGGCCACCTTGCCGTCCGGCGAAAAGGCGACATGGCTGCGCACGGTGACCCAGACGTGAGGATGGGCGAAAGCCGGGCCGGGGACCGCGAGCGACGCGAGCGCGGCGAGCGACGCGCTGACCAGCCTTTTCCAGCGCGCCTCAAGCGCCATGCCCACCGCTCCAACCTGCCGAATCCGGAAATACCGCAATGCCGGCGCCCAGATGACGGCAAACTTGGGCGCGAACAAGGCCTCGCCGGGCGTATCGCCGTGGATAAGCGCGCCAGTCTAGTGCGGCTTGCCGGTCGCCGTAATTTCCGCGAAGGCGAGAAGTTCGTTTATGTTGGGCGCGCGCCCGCTGCTCTTGAGGTGCCGGGCGAATTGGTCGGGGTTCACGTGAACATGGCGTATCGCGTGCCTTTCGGCCGTGTAGTGATGATGCCACACCGCATGCAGTTTGAGCCATTTGTCGTAGGCGTAGGGAATATGGTCGCGCAGGAGAGAGTGAAAGGACTCGTAGTCCTGCGCGGTAATGATCGGAATGTAGATCATCTCATTCCTCCCGGTTCTTCGGCCGCATCTGGGCGATCCGCCGCTTGAGAAACGACGCCCGCCGACCAGGCCTTTCAAGGCGCAATTGGCGCGAGAGAGATAATTTACGCCCAACGCGACGCCAGGGCTATGTTTGAAATCGAACTCGGCGGCGCAGCGACGCAAACGGTTCTCGGCGCGCCATCGAACGGCGTGTTTCATTCCGCATCTCAAGAAGCGAACAATAGCCTTCAACGGAAGCCGTGTTCAAGAAGCTGTTTCAGGTCCGCAGGGCGTTGTGGGACCTCTCGACGGCGCGCGCCCGCGCAAATCGCGAAGGCCCGCCATGCTTCAATTTTCGTTAAGCGATTGCGCGTAATCTTAAGCAATGGCATGTCGCGTTTCGCCATTGCTCGTAGGCGCTTGCGCCATTGTTTCGCTGCCGGGGTGCGGATTCTTCGAACACGCCGAGCGGCCGGCCTGGCGCACGCAGGCGGAGGAGGCGTGCCTTGCGCGCAAGCTGGTCCAGCCCTCCGCTTACGTAACGCCGGCCCATGAAATCGATGGCCCCGGCATTTGCGGCCTCTACCATCCGTTCAAGGTTTCGGCGCTCGCCGACGCGACGGTCGCGGTGGACCAGCCCGTGACGATCGATTGCGCGATGGTCCCGGCGCTGGAGTCCTGGCTCGCCGAGAGCGTGCAGCCGATCGCGCAGGCGCGCTTCGGCCAGCCGGTCGTCGGATTGAACGTGTTCGGCGCCTATAGCTGTCGGGGAGTCGACAATATCGCGGGCGCGCAACTCTCCGAACACGCCTTCGGCAATGCGATCGACGTCGCCGGCTTCAAACTGGCGGACGGGCGCAGCGTCAGCGTCGTCCAGGACTGGAAGAGGACCGACAGCCAGGAGGCGGCGTTCCTGCACGAGGTTCACGCCGGGGCTTGCCAGCATTTCACCACCGTGCTCGGGCCGGGCGCCGACGTGTTCCATTACAATCATCTGCATCTGGATCTGGCGATGCATGGCGCAACGGACACCGGGCCGCGTCGCTATTGCAAGCCTGCCCCCGCCCCGGATCTGACGCCGGCGCCGCGCCGCCCGGACGGTCTGCCGCCGGCGCCCGAGATCGACGAGCCGCAGGATATCGCGCGGATCGCCCCCGGCGCCGACGCCCCGATGGCCTTGCATGGGCCGACCGGAGAATTGCCGCCGCCGGCGCCAATCCTCGGCGCCGCGGCGCCGTCTCGCCCGCCCGCGGCTCTCGAAGGGCACCCCGCCGATTGGGACATCACCTCGTCGATTCGGGTCTCGCGCGACAATTAGTCGCGCCGCCGCGAAGCCCAAGAAGCGCTCACCCCCGGCCAAACGACGACGCCGCATCCGGCTGTTCGGCGCGCGACGGCGCGGCGCCGAAACGGCGACGGATCTCGTCGCTGGCGCCCGGGCCGGGCACGACGCGCATATCGCGCGCCGCGAGCGGCCGCCCGTCGCCGGCCCGCACGCGCAACGGCTCGATATCGCGCCCCGTCGCCGATTCAACAATCACGACGGGCGCTTTTCCGTTGTCGTTGATCCACCGGTCGCCCCATTGCATCAGGGCGATGAAGACCGGCAGAACGTCGCGCCCTTTTTCGGTCAGCCGGTAGAGGCGCGGATTGCCGCGCCCCGGGGCGGCGCGGCGCGTCA
>JBEKSH010000458.1:0-3761 GCA_049517235.1 Roseiarcus sp.
ACATCCACCAGAAGCGCGGATCGGCGAAGCGCTCCCACAGGTCCATCCGGTAGGTCATCCACAGGCCAGCGGCGCCGGCGAGCGGAATGGAAACGCGGACCTGCGCCGCAAAGCGGCGCTCCACGGCCTCGAACAGCCCAAGGCCCTCCGCGGCGTCGGCGCGCGATCCGGCGAGCGGCAGCACGATCAGCGTCACGAACGCGAGGCCGCCGATCCAATGAACCACGGCGAGCACATGCAGGGCGCGTGCGAGGGCGATGTCGTCGATCATGCGCCTCCTGGCGAGAGCCCGGCCGGTTCAGAGCGCGATGGCGAACGCTCGCGTGGGGCCGCCGTTTTCATTTCAACGCCGGGCCGGCGTGCATGATGGCGTCTTCGCGCGGGCCGTCGACGATCAGGAATCCCGCCAGCCCGCGCTCGATGCGCGACAAAGCATGGTCGACGAGGGTGTAGCGGCCGGCGCGCTGGATTTTCAGATCGACGACGGTCGCGCCGCCCGGCGGCACGGTGACGGTCTGCACGCCGGCCAGCGGCGGCGAGCTGAGGCCGCCGCCCTGGTAGACGCGATCGAACATTTCGCCGATCAGGTGGAAGGACGAGGTGAAATTCGGGCCGCCGACGCCGAAGAAAATGCGGATCGTCTCTCCGGCGCTGGCGCGCAGCGGATGCGCTTTGGTCAACGCGCCGACGGCGCCGTTGAAGATGAAATATTCGGGCCTCTCGGAGATCAGTTTCTCGTAGTCCATCTCCTGGTCGCCCTGCGCGCCGAACGGCTGGGCGGTGTATATCTCGCCCTGCATGACATAGAACTCGCGATCGACCTGCGGCAGGCCGCCTTCGGGCTCCACCAGGATCATGCCGTACATGCCGTTGGTGATGTGCTGGGGCACGCTCGGGGTCGCGCAATGATAGACAAACAGGCCCGGCTCGAGCGCTTTGAAAGTCATGATCTTCTCCGCGCCGGGATCGGTCTGCGTGAATTCCGCGCCGCCGCCGGGGCCGATCGCCGCGTGAAAATCGACCGAATGCGTCATGACGCTGTTTTCGTCGTTCTTGAGGTGCACCTCGACCGTGTCGCCGACGCGCACGCGCAGCATCGGCCCCGGCACCTTGCCGTTGAAAGTCCAGTAATTGTATGTGGTCTTGTCGGCCAATTGCCCTTGAACTTCGACCGTGCGCAGGTCGACGCGGACGATCTGCGGCGGGCGGGCGCCGATCGGCGCGGGCAGGTCGGTCGGATCGCGCGAAACGTCGGCGGCGGTGGCGACGGCGGCGGCGCGCGCGCCGGGCGCGACCTGAATGCGCCCCTGCATGCCGGCTTCGCGGTGCCCCGGCGCCGAGCAGTAATAGGCGAATTCGCCGGTCTTTGACGCGGTGAACGTCACGGCGCTGCTGGCGCCCTTGCCGACGACGCGGCTGGAGCGCGCCCCGTACTGGTCCACGACGATATCGTGCTCGGCGCCTTCTCCGTTGATCAGGTTGATCTGCACGGTTTCGCCTTCATGCACGACGAGGAGCGGGTTGACGGCGCCGTTGATGTCGCCGCCGACGCCGAAATAGACCATTCGGCCCTCCGCGACGCCGGTGCGCAGCGTGAACACCGTCGGCGCATGCATGTCGCTCGACATCGCGCCCTCTTTCATCGGCGCGGGTGTCGCGGCCGGCGCGTCGGCCGCCGATGCGGAACCCGCCGTCGTCGCCGAGGGCGCGCAAATGGCGAATCCGTCGAGCAGCCGGCTCTGCCACAGGCCGCCGGAGACCAGGACTATCCCCAGCGCGATCAACGTGGATTTGGCCGCGCGCGGCAGCGCGAATTTCGCAAAATGGAGGGCCATATTCGAATCCTTTCGCGAGACCCGGGCCCGGAGCGCCGGTGAGCTTGCATCGCCAGCATGGCCGGAGTCATGGGTCATTGAAATTGATATGTATCAATCCTAAGCGTGACAAATATCACATATTGATTCGCCACCACGCGGCCTCCAGCGACGAGGGGATTGGCGATTGAGCGCGGGCGCGGATCCGGGATTGTCTTTCGCAGGTCTGCCGCTGTTCAGAGGCGTGTCGGCGGCGACCCGCGACAATCTGCTGGGCAGCGCCGTCGCGCATGCGGTGGCCGCCGGCGCCATATTGTTCGAGCAGGGCGACGCGCCGAATTTCCAGCACGTGGTTGTTTCGGGGTCCGTTCAATTGTTCGGACGATCGGCCGCCCGGCGCGAGGTGCTGATCGAAGTGGTTGGAGCCCCGGACCTCATCATCCCCGCCGCCGTCGCGACAGATTCGCCTTATCTCATGCGCGCCGTTGCGCCCGAGCCGTCGCGGATTCTGCTGATCCACGCCGCGGCGTTCCGCGCCGCGGTCGCCAGCGACCCCGATTTGGCCCGACAGGTGATCGACAGTCTGGCGGGACAATTCCGCCGGATGGTCCGGCAGGTCAAGAACCTGAAGCTGAGATCCGCGGTGGAGCGGGTCGGCTGTTACATCCTTGTCCTGTCCGCGCGGCAAGGCACGCTGGATCGCGCGGTGCTGCCCTATGAAAAGAAGCTCATCGCTTCGGAACTCGGCATAACGCGGGAGAGCTTTTCGCGCGCCCTCGCGACTCTCCAGAAGAGCGGCGTCGTCGTGCAGGGCGATGTGATCGCCATCGTCGATCGGGCGCGCCTTGCCGCCCAATGCAAGCCCGACCCTCTCATCGATGGACCGGAGCGCGAGAGTCAAGCCGCCGAAATCGAGTCCGCCTGAGACGCGCATCGCCAACGCGTTCGCGCGGTCATCGCGGCTGGAGCCCGCCTTCGCAGACGCGCTACAGCGCCAGTTCGACCTTGACCGGCGCGTGATCGGAGGTGCGCTCCCAGCCGCGCGCGTCGCGCAAGACTTCCATCGCGCGCAGGTTCGCCTCGAGTTTCGGGCTGACCCAGATATGGTCGAGGCGTCGGCCTTTGTCCGCCGCCGCCCAGTCGGGCGACCGGTAGCTCCACCAAGTGTAAAGCTTTTGCGAATCAGGCGCGAATTTGCGCAGGGCGTCGATCCATTCGCCCGCCGCCTGCGCCAACCCAAGCTTCTCGACCTCGATCGGCGTATGGCTGACGACGGACAGCAGCGCCCTGTGGCTCCACACGTCGTGCTCGAGCGGCGCGATGTTGAGGTCGCCGGCCAGGATCGCCCGTCCGTCGGCGATCTTCTCGGCGCGCGTCCATGCCGCCATTTCATCGAGGAAAGCCAGCTTGTGGGCGAATTTGTCGTTGACCTCCGGGTCCGGTTCGTCGCCGCCGGCCGGCACGTAAAAATTATGGACCTCGACGCCCGAGGCCTCGCCGCCCAGCGTCACGTGCATATGGCGCGAATCGCCCTTGCCGCAGAACTCGCGCTTCCGGCTCGCCACAATGGGCAGGCGCGAGACGATTGCCACGCCGTGATAGCCCTTCTGGCCGTTGATCGCGATGTGTTCGTAGCCAAGCTTGTGAAACTCCGACGACGGAAATTCAGCGTCGCGGCACTTGGTCTCCTGCAGGCAGAGAACGTCGGGCTGGTGTTCGCGCAGATAGCGCGCGACGAGCCCGATGCGCAGCCGCACCGAATTGATGTTCCATGTCGAGAGGGTGAAGCGCATCGCGGCCTGCGGCAATTGTGGGAGGGAGGACAATGACCGCCCTGAGGCGCGTTGCAAGGCCGCCGGCGGCGTTGCCCACAGCGCAAGGCGCCGTTCGGCGCTTTCAGGGCGGACTCCCTTCGCGCGAGGCGAAGGATTTCCCGCCGGCTCGATC
>JBEKSH010000459.1:0-3752 GCA_049517235.1 Roseiarcus sp.
ATTGACCCTATGTCAGCCATTCTTGATGATCGCGAGCGAGAGAGGTTGAAGGGCCTGTACGAAGGGCTCCGCATCAAACTGCTGGACCTCTCGAAAAGAAATCGGATGTTGAACTACCCGCTCGGCGCACGATCTAGGCGGCATATTCAGATCGTGAATGTGACGCTCGACGGGGCTTATTCCGAGCTTCTCGACGGCGGAGCATCCCTGAAAATTGCGTTTCTCCAAGAGCCCGAAGGAACTCCGCAGGACGAAAAGACCCAGGAGTTCATGGACGCCTTTGAGCACGCCAAGGTTTCGGATGTCGAATATCTGTCGGCTCTGGAGGGCTTGATCAACACGGGCCGGGACGATGAGATTGCAATCGAGCGCCTCGAACGAAATCTGCGCGATCGCGTGCGAAGCACTCTCGGGCTCGCGCCACGATTGAAGCGGGCGGAAATCAATCGCGCCGAACACGCTCGCTCTCTCGGCATCGACCCGAACCCCGAACTAAAAGCGACCGGTTCTAAGCCGTCCGATAAGGGCAAGGCCCTGCAGACGCTGAAATATCCGGACGAGCTCGAAGCTCTCATGGAAAAGCTGCTGGACGAGGCGCGGCTCGCCGAGCAGGAGGCTGGCCTTTCGACCCTCTTTCTCGCATTTGGCTTCCTCGAATGGTACGAGAACGACGCTTCGGACAAACCCCTATATGCCCCTTTGGCACTGCTGCCGGTGAAGCTCGAGCGTCGAACGATCAGGGGCAAGGACGTGTATTTTGTCGCCGCACGCGAAGAAGGGGCTGAGACCAACGTAAGTCTTCGAAAACTTCTCGAGAAAGATTTCAATTGCACGTTGCCGGAAATCGAGGCGGACGACACCGAGGAAATCGGCTCGATCGAAGGCTACCACGCAAAGGTCCGTGAGAGTGTGCGAGGCCTGAAGCGCTGGAATGTCCGCCGTTGGCTCGTCCTTGGCCACTTCGCGTTCAGCCGTATCGTCATGTACGAGGACACGAAGCCGCAAAAGTGGTCGATTCACCCCGTCGAGACTGAACTGGTCGGTTCGCTACTGAAGGGTTACGAACAGGCGGACGAGGTTGCAGCGGGGTCCTTTGTCGCGCCAGAGGACTATCCGATCGATCAGCCGGAGATCGAACGACTGGCGCCGATTCTCGTTCAGGACGCGGATGCATCGCAGCATAGCGCGCTCGTGGACGTGATGAAGTCCAAGAATCTCGTACTGCACGGACCGCCCGGCACGGGGAAATCCCAGACGATATCCAACATTATCGCCAACGTGATCGCGCGAGGGAAAACGGTTCTCTTTCTTTCAGAAAAGCAGGCCGCGCTTGACGTCGTGAAGCGGCGTCTCGACATAGCCGGACTGGGCGACTTCTGTCTCGAAGTGCATTCAGACAAGTCATCGCCAAAGACCGTGATCCGAAGTCTTGATCGCCGTTACCAACTCGGTACCGGAAAGGCCACGAAGGGCTTTGATGGTCAGGCGGACGCCACTTGGCAATTCGCCCGCAAACAGATCACCGACTATGTAGAGGCGCTCCACGCAGAGGCCGGAGATGGCTGGACCCCATTCAAACTGATCTGGAAATCGATACGCGATCGGACAATTTATGCCGACATCATGGGCATTCTGAAAACCATCGATATTCCGACCCGCGTGCTGGACAATATTGGTGAAGTCAAGTTCATTCGCGGTCGTCTCGAAATATTCGCCCGCAGCGCGCAGTCTTTCTCAGACAACCACGGCCACTGGAGCTTGTCCCCGTGGGGCCTCACGCCACCGGGGAACGCGCCTGCATACGTTCATGAAGAGATGCTCGATGCGATTAGCAATCTGCGTCGAACGACGGCCGATCTAGCGGACTTCCTCGACAGCCAGAAGGCCTTGGGAATCGTGACGGCATCCGACGCCGATCAGGTAGTCGCCGCCGACGCTAACCTGCCGGAGCCTCCCGATATGAGAGCGGTCGCCGCTATTGCGGCGATCGATCTCGACGGGCTGGATCGTGCCCTTGCGCTTCAGACAGCCTTGCTTGACGCTTCGGCAGCGCTCGCTGCGCTGCCGCCGCCCGACGTCGACGCGACCATATTGTCGCGCGCGTCACGGCTCAAGTCTCTACTGCCGCGCCCGGAATTATCGGACCTTGCGCCATCCGAATTATATCAAACATTACAGCGCACCATAGAGCGAAGCCGGGCCCTTCTAAAGTCGCTCGTTGCGCTGCGCCCCGCCTTGCCGGCGCTTGGCGTCGATGAATCCGCTCCCGTTCGTCTCGTCGATACAGTCGCCGCAGCTGCTATAATGGCCGCGAAGATCGATGAAGCTCACTGGCAGTGGGTCGGGGCTACTCATATCGATGAACAGCGCTTCGCTGATGTCTACGGGCAATGGGCGAGCCTTGTGGACGAGGAGAATGCGCTTCGCAACATCATGCCCGGCGCCGGGGACGCGCCTTGGCCGGCGGCGATCGACGCCGCGGCCGTCGCCGAAGCGCTGCGTAAGACGGGTCTTGGAAAGCTCGTTTACGTGTTCTCCGGCAAAAAGAAAGTCGTTCGCCAGATTTTGGAGCGATTCAGTCTCGACCAGTCGCCCTCGGAGGCGGCCAAGGTTTGGGATCGTATAGCCGCCCAAGCCAGCGCTATCGGCATTTTCAATCTGAACCCGCAGGCCGCGTCTGCGCTGGGTCCTGCATGGCAAGGAGTGGAGACGCCTCTCGACGAGATCGACGCGGGCCTGAACCGGCGGCGATCCATCCTGTCCGAACTCGGCGGCTTGCCAGAGGGCGACACCATCGCATCAGCGATGATCGCCTTATCGCACGACCAATTACTGGCGCTGGCTGAGCACGAGGCGGCAGCAAGTTCGCATCAAATGAATGCGGAAGCTTTCCAGGATGTCTTGGATGACACTCCCATTGACGAAGCTTTCACGCTGCACAGCGATGCGATTGCTTCGTGCGAGCGCCTTCTTGGGTTAGATGCGGATCGCGCGCTAGCTGGGTCCAAACTCTCCGTGGCGCAGCTTGCACAAATCGACCTCGCGCACGCGCGCGTCGTCAAAGCTCGGGCCGCCGTCGAACGGTCTCCATTCGTCGCGACAATCGGTTCTCTCGCCGCGGGGAAAGCTGAAATCGCCACGCTCGCCGCCGCCATTGCATGGTTGCGAGCGGTGCGCGGCGCGCATTTGCCCGCGCGGCTCCGCGAGGGGCTTCTCTCTATGGAGGCGACTCGCTGGCGTGACGTTTTGCGCAAGACTGCGAACAGCTATTCGGAAATCGAAGCCGCAGATCGACGCGCGCGGGGCGATCTGGAGCCGTTCGCGCTGAAGGGTCTTGAGGCTTTGGACCGGCGATCTCTATTGGCGCATCTCGATAATCTATTGGCCCATCGGGATGGGCTCGCGGAGTCTCTCGCGGTTGCTCAACGACGCGACGAACTCGAAGACGCGGGCTTAGGAGACTTCCTGCGGAAGATGGAAGCCGCCACATTGGCACCTTCCCGACTCCCAGAAGTCTTCGACGCGACAGTCGCACGGCTTCGGGCACGTGCGAGCCGTCGAACGTCCCGACCGTTGCACCACCTCACCGGCATTGATCTTGACGCCAACAGAAAAACATTTGCGGAGCGCGACAGGCAAAAGATTCTGGCCGATCGCAAGGCGGTGCAGGCCAAACTCATGACCAATACGCCTCCTCTTGGGGAGAGGAACGGGCCGGTCAGGATGTGGACGCAGACCTATTTGTTGAGAAA
>JBEKSH010000460.1:0-3751 GCA_049517235.1 Roseiarcus sp.
ACTTCACGGCCTCCGCTGCGCGCTGTAGCCTTTCGTCCACGACTATCCCTCCCGATTAAGATCATATATGATTGTGGTTCTGATGCAAGTGACGATAGCAGGGTCCTCGTCGGTCGGACGCCCTCACTCGGGAGCCCCAACGAAAGAGCCAGCAGGCAGTCGGACCATGGGCGGAATTGAAACCGAATCAGATGACCAACGCGAGAAGAACCCACCATCGTTTCGAAGTTGCGTCGTCGGCGAGACCTCCCGAAAACAGCCTGAGTTCAGGCGCACCGCTGGCGGCGACGGCGATCGCGCGATGAGCTGAGTGCCGAAATCGAGAGAGGAAGGACACAGGTTATCATGGGAATTCTCTCCGGCTATCTCGTGCTCGATTGTTCGATCGCCATGGCGGGGCCGTTCGCAGCGCAACGCCTAGGCGATCTCGGAGCTGATGTCGTGAAGGTTGAACCCGTCGCTGGGGAGCAAGATCAACGTCTCCTTTTTGTCGCTCAACCGCAAAAAGCGTTCGCTCGCAATCGACCTCAAGAAGTCGCAAGACAAACCGGTCCTGCTCGATCTCGTGCGTAATACCGACGTCTTTCTCGCGAAATATTGCGCGCGGCCGGCTATAGTGACAACCGAATCGATGCGCCGATCGACTCCGGCGCTGTCGGCGAGACGCGAGCGTGATTGAAATGACCAAGGACATCATTTTCGCCATAGACGACCGCGTCGCCACGATCACGCTGAGTCGACCGCAGAAACTGAACGCCGTGACGCCCGAAATGGCGGACGCGATCATCGCCGCTGTCGACCGTTGCAACACAGACGACGCGGTGCGCTGCGTCATAGTCACCGGGGCGGGCGAGAAGGCATTTTGCGCCGGCTCGGACATCAAGCAACTCGACGCCTACGACACGCCCTGGAATTTCCGCAACAGGCCCGACTATTGCGACGCCATCCGCAGGCTCCTGAAACCATCGATCGCGGCGGTGAACGGTTACGCCTTCGGTGGGGGCCTTGAGACAGCAATGAGCTGCGACATCCGAATTGCCTCCCGCAACGCGCAGTTCGCGGCGCCTGAAATCAAGCTCGGTTGGATCGGTGGCGGCGGGATGACCCCCTTCCTCGTTCATTCGGTCGGCCTCTCTAATGCTGCGCTAATGATCATGACCGGCGATCCGATCGACGCCGAGCGTGCTCTGGCCTGGGGCCTCGTCAGCGAGATCGTCGAGCATGACGCGCTGTCGGCGCGGGCGCTTGCGATCGCCCGTACGATTGCATGCCGCGCCCCGATCGCGGCGGAGACTGCCAAGCTCAACCTGAGAGCCGCCGTTTCCATGCCGCTCTGCAAAGCGATCGAATATGAACGGGACTTGCAAACGATATGCTTCGCCACGCAGGACGCGGCCGAGGGCCGGGCGGCGTTCACGGAGAAGCGCCAGCCTGTCTTCCGCCGACGTTGAAAGCTTAATAGCGAGTCCCATTGATCAGAGCGGCATTGCGTCACGAAACTACATTTTCTACACGACGCAAAGCCTCCCGGCAGGCGGCGCGTTGACGGAAACGCCCTTCGCCTCAACAGGGTTAGGAAAGACAGGCATGGTCATCACCTTGAGTTGACACACTCGGATGATAGCGCTATCAATTTTCAATCGACCGCTGGTAAGATAACGCAAGGGGACCGGCCAAAGTGATCGTCCGTTGAGGCGCGCTCGATCCGTGGGGCGACCTGGCTCTGGTCGCCGGCGTGGATTACGCCGCCTGTTTCCGGAACCCGGAGATCACCGCGCCCGGCCGATATCGAGCGCTGATTGAGCGCGCTCCGTTTGGTCCAGGCCGCAACGTCTTTTGATGGCATCAACCCTTTGCTCGTATTCCAAGAAAAGCTCGCAGTATCGTCGTGAAACAATAGTTTGAGACTTGAGCAATTGAGTTCCAGGAGGCGCCCCGGTGTCCAATGAGTTGAAGCGCTCTAGGAAGGCGTCGCCCAGTGAGCTAACCGGCCGTCGCGAACAAGGGGATGGAAGAACGGCGTCCAAGAGAACGCGGATTGGCGTCATTGGCGCCGGGTTCTGGGCGACCGCCAATACCCTGCCGGTCTTGAAGCGGCGGACTGACGTGGAACTGGTCGGCGTGTCGCGGCTCGGCGCTTCCGAACTTCAGCGGGTGCAAGAGTCGTTTGGAATTCCTTTCGGCTCGGAAAGCTATGAAGAATTGCTCGCCTCGATTCCGATGGATGGCGTCGTGATTGCTTCGCCTCACCATCTGCACGCCGAGCATGCATGCGCCGCGCTTGAAAAAGGCATCCACGCGCTTATTGAAAAGCCAATGGCGACCAATGTGGTCGACGCGCGAAGGATCGTGGAAACCGCTAGGCGCCGCAAACGGCACGTCCTCGTGCCGTACGGCTGGAATTTCCAGCCATATTTCAAGACCGCGCGGCAGTTCGTTCAAGGCGGACGGATCGGCCGCTTGAGGCATGTTGTCGCGCAAATGGCGACGCCGATAGAAGATCTCATGTCAGGAGGAACGCTGCAGGGGGTCGAAAAGGAAATGTTTCAGCCACAATCTGAGACCTGGGCGCGCCCTTCAACCGGCGGTTATGGGTGGGGACAATTGGTTCATCTCCTCGGGGGCCTTTTTTATATCACTGATCTAAAACCGGAGATGGTTTTTGCTCTAGTGGGGCGCTCGCCGATCGGGACGGATATTTTCAACGCCTTAACAATAAGCTTCACCGGCGGCGCCACAGGCGCACTTTCGGGTGCGGCGTCCGTTCCCGCTGGTTCTCCCTTTCAAGTCGACATTCGACTGTTTGGCACGGAAGGGATGCTGTTGCTCGACGTCGAGCGTGAGCGCCTGTGGTTGCGTCGTCGCGATGGGAAAGATTGCGATATCGAGATCCCACCGGGTCAAGGCGCCTATACGTGCGTGGCGCCGGTCGACTGCTTCGTCGATCTATGCCTCGGGGTGGATGCTGAAAATTGCGGCGACGCGTCGGTTGGTCTTCGCTCCGTTGAAGTTGTCGCGGCAATGTTGCGGTCCAGCGAGACCGGCAGGCCCATGCAAGTCTGAGGCAAAGTTAAATGTACCGGTCGAGTTTGCCTGGGGTTTAGCAAAACAGGCGGAGACGTCTCGTTGAGACCTACGGGTCTCCGATGGAAGGATTGCGTTATGAAATTCCTTGTCACCGGCGGAACCGGATTTATAGGCGCGTCCGTCGTCCGTAATCTCTTGGCGCGCGGCGTCCCCATCGTGATTGGCGAAGCCAACCCGGACGAGAACGTCGCCGCCACTCTCCAGGGCGCAGAAGTCATGGCGATGGACGTCGCCGACGAGCGCGCTATTGCCACAGTTTTCGCCAGGCATCGTGACATCACGCATTGCATTCACCTCGCCTATTTGATGAGCGCCGAGGTGGAAGCCAATCCTGCTCTCGGCGTGAATGTCAACGTGCTCGGCATGGTGAACATGTTCGAGGCCGCGGCGCGCAACAAGCTCGTTCGCCTGGTCTTCACAAGCAGTGAGACTGTCTATGGCGCGTCTCAGAGCGTTTACGGCGACCGTCCGGTTACGGAAGACGACTTCTGCGCTCCCGCTGCCCATTTTTTCACGTACGGCATGATGAAGATTCTGAATGAGTTCATGGCGCAAAAATACGTCGCAAAACACGGAATCAGTCTGGCTTGCACGCGTCCGGCGATCGTGTTCGGTCACGGAAGGAAACGCGGATCGCTGCTTTGGGTAGAGGCCTTCGCCTCGC
>JBEKSH010000461.1:0-3749 GCA_049517235.1 Roseiarcus sp.
ATCGCCGCGACCGGAATGAGCGCTCAGGAAAAGAACCTGGAAGTCATTGCGAACAATATCGCGAATATCAACACGACCGGGTTCAAGCGCTCGCGCGCGGAATTCACCGACTTGATGTATCAATCCGAAAGATTGATGGGCGTGTCCAACCGCGGACGCGACGCCACCATCCCCGAAGGCGCTCAGCTCGGCCTCGGCGTGCGCACCGCCGCGATACGCAGCCTGAACATTCAGGGCGCGCTCACCAACACCGGCAACAGTCTGGATCTCGCCGTCAACGGCCGCGGCTGGTTTCAGGTGACGACGCCCGACGGATCCACTGTTTATACGCGGGACGGCGCCTTCAACACCAACGCCGCGGGGCAGATCGTGACGACGGACGGCTACACCGTCACGCCGACGATCCTGATACCTATCACCGCGACCAATATCACGGTGAGCCAAACAGGGCTCGTGACGGCGACGATTCCGGGCCAGGTGGCGCCCCAGACGCTCGGCCAGTTGACCATCGCCAATTTCGTCAATGAAGCGGGACTGCAGCAGCTCGGCAGCAATCTGGCGCAGCAGACGGCGGCCTCGGGACCGCCGACCATCGGCGTGCCCGGCGACACCGCCTTCGGCACGATTCAACAAGGCTATCTTGAATCTTCCAACGTCGATCCGGTGACCGAAATCACCAATCTGATTGCGGCGCAGCGCGCTTACGAGATGAACTCCAAGGTGATCCAGGCGGCCGATCAGATGTCGGGCACGATCACCAACCTCAGACAATGATGGGCGAGCGCGATGTTTCTTGACCCGGAGCGGCGATCGAGTCGAAGCGCCGCGGCGAACTTGCTGCTGCCGCTCCTGCTTCTGCAAGGGGCGGTCCTTCCCGCTCTCGCGCAGGAGCGGACGGCGCCGACGCCCAAACAGGTCATCTATCCCGGCGACGTCATCCGCGACGCGATGCTGACCGACACATCCGTCGATGGCGCGCCGGCCGACGACGGCTCGATTGTCGACAGTCGCGCCGCGCTGATCGGCAAGATCGCCAAGCGCACGCTTCTGCCGGGCAGGGAAATCCTGGCGATCGCCGTCGAGAACCCCAGGGCCGTCGCCAATGGCGCGCATGTCACGCTCGTCTATCGCGACGGCGCGCTGACCATCGTGACCTCCGCGCAGGCGCTCGAGCCCGGCGGCGTCGGCGACACCATCAAGGTGCGCAACGAGGACAGCGGACTGACCGTTTCGGGAAAAATACAGCCCGACGGCTCGGTCAGCGTGAGCGCCAGCTGATGGGACGCATTCTCGTCGTCCTCGTCCTCTGTCTCCTCGACGCCCAGGCCTTCGCGGGGGTTCGCATCAAGGACATCTCGTCGCTGCAGGGTGTGCGCGACAACCAGTTGATCGGCTATGGCCTGGTGGTCGGTCTTCAAGGCGCGGGCGACACCTTGCGCAATGCGCCGTTCACCGAACAGGCCATGCAATCGATGCTTGACCGCCTGGGGATCAACGTGCGCAACACCACGCTGCGCACCCGCAACGTCGCGGCCGTCATCGTCACCGCCGATCTGCCGCCCGCGGCGGGCGTCGGTTCGCGGATCGACGTTACGGTTTCCTCGCTCGGCGACGCGACTTCACTGATGGGAGGGACGCTGGTTCTGACCACGCTGTCAGGAGCCGACGGCCAAACCTATGCGGTCGCGCAGGGCGCGGTCGCCGTGACCGGCTATGACGTCGCCGGACAGGCGGAGACATTGTCCCAGGGCGTGCCGACGGCGGGGCGCATTTCAAACGGCGCGCTGATCGAGAGAAGCCTGCCGCCCATGAAGGACAGCGCCGTGCTGACGCTGGAGTTGAGGAATCCCGACTACAAGACGGCGGTGCGGATCGCCGATGCGATCAACTATTATGGGCGCGACCGCTATCACAAGCGGGTCGCTTACGCCCAGGATTTCCGGACGGTCACGCTGTTCCGGCCCGCCGAAATCGGCGTCGCGCGCTTCATGTCCGAAATCGGCGACTTGCTGGTCGAGCCGGATATGGCGGCCCGCGTCGTTCTCGATGCGCGCACCGGCACCATCGTCATTGGACAAGACGTGCAGATATCGACCGTCGCGGTGACGCACGGAACGCTATCGGTCCGCATCACCGAGACTCCTACAGTTTCGCAACCCGCGCCCTTGTCCAATGGCAAGACCGTGGTGACGCCCAAGACGCAGATTGAAGCGAACCAGGAAGGAGGGCCGCTCGCCGTCGTCGGCGGCACAAGTTTGCGCAGCCTGGTGGCCGGCCTCAATCGCATCGGGCTGAAGCCGCCCGGCATTATCGCCATTCTGCAGGCGATCAAGACGGCGGGCGCGCTGCAGGCGGACCTTGTGGTCCAGTAGGACCCGTCAGCCCGGCGCAAGCTGTCGATTGCACTGTGACGCCACCGACTCTCCGCAGGGCGCGGGCGCAGACCAGTCATGTTGAAACAGAAGCCGCTTCTCCCGGGAATACTGACTGCGACGCTGGTCATCGCCCTGCCTACGCCTTCGCCGTCCCAGGAAGCCCGAAAGCCGGACGCCGAAATCAAAAAGGCGGAGTCCGACGCCGGCGACGGCGTGCAGCAATATTGCGCCAACATCGCCAATATCGCGGCCGACGCGCGCATCGCCTGGCAGATGAAGCGGCTGGGCGAGCTGGAGGCGCAGCTGAAGCAGAAAATCTCGGAACTCGAAGCGAAAGAGGCCGAATCCAAGGAATGGGTCGCCAAACGTGAGGAATTCATGAAGAAGGCGGAGGACGGCGTCGTCGCCGTTTACGCCAAAATGCAGCCGGAATCCGCCGCCGCGCAGATGATCGTGATGGACGAGGCCACGGCCGCCGCTGTTCTCAGCAAGCTCAATCCAAGGGTTTCCAGCGCGATCCTCAACGAGATGGACGCCGGCAAGGCCGCCAAGCTAACCGATATGATGTCCGGCGTCGCCGGACCGATCGCCGATCGAAAGAAGTCGTGATGAAAGGCGCCGCAAGGATCGCCGCCGCAGCCGGGCTCGTTGCGACCGGACTTGCCGGCTGCGCCGCCGATATCGGCGTTGAGCCGCATATGACGCCGATCGGCAGCGGATTGGCGGCCCCCGCCGATCCCGCGATCGCCGCTTTCGCCCCTCCTGGCGGCGGTTCTGCTCAATCCTTGTTCGTCGAGAGCGGAGCGACAATTTATAGACAGCAACGCGCCTCGAAGGTCGGCGACATCGTGACGGTGAATATCGCGATCAACGACCAAGCGACATTGGGCAACACGACGGGGCGCTCCGCTACGGCCGGGGTCACGGCGCAGGCCGACTGGAGTCTTTTGCATTCCGGTTCGACGAAAGAGGATCTCAACTCCGTCTCCACTTATCAAGGCCAGGGCAATATCGCCCGATCCGAGCAAATTCAGGTGTCGGTTGCGACGATCGTCACCGCGGTGCTCCCCAATGGCAATCTCCTGCTGAGCGGATCGCAGGAAGTTCGCGTGAATTACGAACTGCGTCTTTTGACCGTCGGCGGAATCGTGCGGCCCGGCGACATCAATCGGGACAATTCGATTCCCTACGACAAGATCGCGGAGGCGCGCATTTCCTATGGCGGTCGCGGACGACTCGACGAGGTGCAGCAGCCGTCATGGGGCCAGCAGATCTACGACCGTCTGAAACCGTTTTGACGCCTTCGCGCCGCGGATCGAGACGGCGGGCCGCTTCGCGAAATCCCCAGCCTCCCGCCCCCCGAACGAACAGGCG
>JBEKSH010000462.1:0-3746 GCA_049517235.1 Roseiarcus sp.
AAGGGGAGGAATGCCTATGAGGAGCCATTTCGCGTTTGCTTCGATGTTCATGATGGGGTTGCTCGTCTCGTCTGGCGACGCCCTGTCCCAGGACTTCTTGAGCTATGTCGATCTCAACAGCCCCGAAATGAAGACGGCAGAGATGACGAGCGCTGAGCTGTCCACGCTTCTCAAAGCGCCTGCGGCAGGGAAGCGCGCCGATCTGGAGGGAAAGCGACTTTCAGGCCTTGATCTCTCCGGCTTCGATCTCTCCGGAGTGAATCTGCGTCTTGCCAAGCTGAACCGCACCAAGCTGAACGGTGCCCTGCTCAACGGCGCGATCCTCAACCAAGCCTGGATGATCGACGCCGACCTGTCTGACGCGGACCTGACCAAGGCATCGCTGCTTTCCACTCAGATGCAGCGCGCCAAGCTCGATCGCGCGAACCTCAGCGGCGCGCGCATCACGGGCGATCTTACGGGTGCAACCATGGTTCTCTCTAGACTGGTGGGCGCTGACGCCAGCGCCGATATGCGCAACCAGTCGATGGGGCTCATGCGAGGTGTCCTGAAATCGGCAAATCTCAAGGGCGCTGATATGAGGGGGGCCAATCTCTCGCGCACCAATCTGGAATTCGCCAATCTGAGGAACGCCAATTTGACGGACTGCAATCTGGAGCGCGCCCAACTTGCCGGCGCCGACCTGACCGGTGCAATATTGACCAACGCCGATTTCACCGACGCGGATTTGACTTCGACACTTCTCCCGGACGACGCGGCACTGGCCGAAGCACGCAACCTCGACAAGGCGCTTGACCTGGATCGGGCGCGCCGCGCGCCTTGAAAATGCCGCAGCCATGACAATCGACCGATCGACGAAAACGTTCACGAGCGCGCGATCAGCGCAAATCGAAAATTTCGTGTTCGTAACATTTTCGATTTTTCTCCGAAGAAATCCTTGTCGACCCGTGCAGGGCCGCAGTCGTTCATCCTTGGAGGCATCATGATCGTTCGTCGAACTTTCCTGTTTGGGTTCGCCGCCTCTACGCTCGCGTTCTCCGTGCAGGCCTACGCGAGTGAGCCAACGCCCTTCACGGCGCAAGGCTTTGCCTCCGCGCAAAAGGCCGGCAAATCGATCCTTGTACACATCACCGCGTCGTGGTGCCCGACCTGCAAGGCGCAGAGGCCGATCCTTGGTGAACTCACGGCGACGCCCGCTTTTAAGAATCTTACCGTTTTCAATGTTGATTTCGACGCCCAGAAAGACATCGTCAACGCTTTCAGGGCGCAGATGCAGAGCACGTTGATCGTTTTCAAAGCCGGCGCCGAGGTCGGGCGGTCCGTCGGCGACACTAACGCGGCGTCGATCAAAGCGTTGCTCGACAAGGCGGTTTGATAGGTAATGTCCAGCGCCTTTGGACTGGCCTTCCTTGCCGGCGTTCTATCGACGCTGTCGCCGTGCGTTCTGCCGCTGCTGCCGATCGTGCTTGGGGCTGCCGCAAGCGAGCATCGCTTGGGACCTATTGCGCTGGCGGCCGGACTGACGCTCTCGTTCGTCGCGGTCGGGCTCTTTATCGCCGTCATCGGTTTTTCAATTGGGCTCGGCGACGACTTCTTCCGCGCAGCCTCCGCTCTCGCGCTTGTTGGTCTTGGCGTCGTGCTGATGGTTCCGCGTTTTCAGGCCCGCTTCGCCATGGCGGCGGGACCGGTCGGCGATTGGGCGGACGCGCGCCTGCGTGCGCTTTCGCCTCGCGGAATTGCGGGCCAATTCGTCATCGGGTTACTTTTGGGTGCGCTGTGGAGTCCTTGCGTCGGCCCGACGCTTGGCGCTGCCTCGACACTTGCTGCTGAAGGACGCGACCTGGGCCAGGTCACATTGACGATGTCCCTCTTCGGGCTCGGGGCCGCGCTGCCGCTACTGGGCCTTGGCGTTCTCTCTCGCGAAGCCTTGACGCGTTGGCGCGGCCGCCTCATGAGCACCGGCGACAGCGTCAAGAAAGCTCTAGGCGCTATGCTCATTACGGTCGCCGGAGCGACGCTGTTCGGTTTCGACAGGGTCATCGAGACGGCGCTCGTCGAGGTATCACCGGCCTGGCTGACGACGCTGACGACCCGATTTTGAGAATGGCGTGCGCGATCGCATCGAAGATTGGGCGGACTGAAAATCTTCGGGCGGTCGACTTCGGCCGGTTGAAGAATCCACTTTTCTTGGCGCTGCAATTCGGCGTGAATTCCGGCGATAGAGTGAATTTTGACCGACTGAAGTGGGTGGAAAGGCGTCATTCCCAAACATCGCTGAACGCCTCACGACCTGCTTGAACTTTAGTCAACTTGGCCGGCTTAGGTCGCGGGCGTCCGTCAGGTGATGGAAGGCGTTCGTGAGCGCGACACGTTGAGCACGGACAACCTCGCCAAACGCGAACGAGGTCTTCAAGCATGAGCCAGATCAATGCAACCCCGGCCGCGCGGGGTTTATTCTTCCCGAAAATGAAAAGGGGCGGATCAGCGGGCGCGCGGAGTTCGTGAGCCCACGAAGCGCGAGCGGTGAAAATCCAACAATTGTGTCCGGCGCTGAAGGAGTTGGGAATCGACCCGAAGACGAACGCGGGGGCAGGTTCGATTAACAACGAACATTGGAGGATAAGATGAATAAGCGCAATGTATTACAGTCTATGGCCCTGCTCGCTGCAATGGCGTCGGCGAGCGTGGCCGTGTTCGATTTAGCCATCGAGAGCAAGAATCCGCACTTGAGACCAATTACCAAAACATTGATCTGCATCAAGAATTTTGGCTGCACCTTAAGATATATTATGTGTGATTGTATCGGTTGTCGAGAAGTCGAGAACAGGAGTGCTAGCCTTTAGCAGAAACAGGAGGAGTTCATGAAACCACTAATTGCAACTGCCGTTTTCGTCATGGCGCTGACCGCCGTTCCTGCAATGGCGCAGACAAAAGGTTCGGATATTGGGAAGCTTGAATACACCGAGAACTGTGCAGTCTGTCACGGCACGACGGGCGAAGGAAATGGGCCAATCTCCGGCTTGATGACTTCTCCGCCGGTGGCGGACCTGACTACGATTTCCCAACGCAATAATGGGGTGTTCCCATTTGCCCGTATATACGGAACCATCGACGGGACTGAGGAGTTCAAGTGGCACGGCACGCGTGAAATGCCGATATGGGGCACGCAGTACACCGCGAAGGGATTCAATACCATAGTCGAAGTTACTCCAAAAGACGTCGAGTCGTATGTGCAGGGCCGGATCGTCGCACTGGTCGGTTATATCTATAATCTCCAGAAAAAATAGGCTACGCAACAACCAATGCCTGATTGGGCTCGTCTGTTTGGTGCAATTCGATCAATTAGCATGGACCAATGGTCGAGTAGCGTGGCGGAGTGAGAATACTAGTTTTGTGCAGCTCCGCCACGCTGCAAATTAGGGACGAGACTTTGCGTGACACCAGAGACGCGCTGGCTGTTGCAATGCATGAAGTCCGGAACAATGCAGCTCGCCGACCGTGGCTATGATGCCGATTGGATTAGAGCACTCGCTTCCGAAAGGGGCGCCTGGGCCAACATTCCGCCGAGATGCAATCGCAACGAGCCCATCTGCTTCAGTCCGCACCTCTACCGTGCGCGCAACTTGGTCGAACGGTTCTTCAATAGGATCAAACAGTGTCGGCGGATCGCGACGCGCTACGACAAACTCGCGGCCAACTACCTGGCCTTCGTTCAGCTCGCATCAATACGGCTGTGGCTTCGTGTT
>JBEKSH010000463.1:0-3746 GCA_049517235.1 Roseiarcus sp.
CTGATCGACCGCAAGCGGACCGACCCGCAGGCCGACCCGTTGCGCCCGCTCTACGAGGCGCTGGAGCGCGGCGAATCGATCATCATCTTTCCCGAGGGGACCCGGCAGGCGCAACCGCTGCCCGGTCCGTTCAAGTCCGGCCTCTATCATCTGGCGCAGCGCTTTCCCGACGTCGAACTGATCCCCGTCTATCTCGAAAACCTGCATCGCAGCATGCCGAAGGGAACCTTCTTTCCCGTTCCGCTGATCTGCGCGGTGCGCTTCGGCGCGCCGCTGCCGCGCCTCGCCGGCGAGGAAAAATCCGCCTTTCTCGAACGCGCGCGCAACGCCGTGATAGGGCTTTCCCAATGAACCCCACGCAGAAGCTCTACGGGCTGATCGGCGGCGTCGTCGCGCTGCTGGTCGTCGCATCGCTGATCGGGCGCCTGCTGCGCCTGCGGGTCAAGGATGACGCCGCCGCCGCCGTCGTCGACAACCTCAACGCGCGCGTGCGCGCCTGGTGGTCGATGGTGGCGGTGTTCGCCGCGGCGTTCCTGCTGGGCAAGAACGCCACGATCGCGATGTTCGCGCTCATTTCGTTCTTCGCGTTGCGTGAATTCCTCACGCTGACGCCGACGAAGATCGGCGATCATCGCGCGCTGTCGCTGGCGTTTTTCGTGGTGATCCCCGTTCAATATATTCTGATCGCGATGGACTGGTACGGGATGTTCTCCATCTTCATTCCCGTCTACGGCTTCCTGCTGCTGCCGGCGGTCGCCGCGCTCGCGCAGGACACCGAACACTTCCTCGAACGTAGCGCGAAGATTCAATGGGGCGTGATGATCGCGGTCTATTGCATCAGCCACGTGCCGGCGCTGCTGCTGCTCGATATTCCCGGCCACGCCGGCGAGAACCCGCTGTTGATGTTCTATCTGATCCTCGTCGTGCAGATGAGCGACGTGCTGCAATACGTATTCGGCAAGCTGTTCGGCAAAACCAAGATCGCCCCGGTGGTCAGTCCGTCGAAAACGGTCGAGGGCTTCGTCGGCGGCGCGGCGAGCGCGACGCTGATCGGCGCCGCGATGTGGTGGATCACGCCGTTCACGCCGCTTCAGTCCGCCGGCATGTCAGCGATCATCGTGGTGATGGGCTTTCTCGGCGGCCTCGTTCTCTCGGCGGTCAAGCGCAGCCTGGGGGCGAAGGACTGGGGCGCGATGATCGAGGGGCACGGCGGCGTGATGGACAGGATGGACTCGGTGAGTTTCGCCGCGCCGATATTTTTCCATGCGACGCGGTATTTCTTTACGTAAGGCGGCGCGCTCCGACATCGCCCGCTTGAAGGACCTCTTGCCGGATATGCTCTACGGTCAGGTCGTGGGCGCCGGCTATTTCCGCCAGCTCGAAGCGCCCGATCAGATCAACCCGTTGATCGACCGCTTTCTGGCCATCGCGCCGCACTCGGCTGTGTGATCCGGGACCGGCTGGTCACTGAATTAGAGCGCTTTCCGATTGAGTTCACGCATAGCCCGCGTATCTGAAATAATTGGCGCATTCGTCGGATGAGAACTTTGCTGGAGATTCTCCGATTTTATCCCATAGAGCGTCGACGGATCGCCCGGCGGCTTTGCGCAGCAGGGCCTTGAGTTTGGCGAACGCCATTTCGATGGGGTTGAGGTCGGGCGAGTATGGCGGGAGATAGACAAGCGCGGCGCCCGCCGCCTCGATGAGGGCGCGCACGGCGGCGATCTTGTGGGCGGGCGGATTGTCCATGACGACGATGTCGCCAGCACTGAGCGTCGGAATCACAAACTGCTCCAGCCAAGCCAGGAAGATTTGGCCGTTCATCGGTTGGTCGATCACCAGGGGCGCGGTGATGGCGCCCTTGCGCAATCCCGCCACCAAGGTTGTCGTCTTCCAATGGCCGTGCGGCGCCCGTCCGATCAGTCGCGCGCCGCGTTTGCAGCGCCCACGCAGGCGCGTCATCGCCGTGTTTGTTCCCGTCTCGTCGACGAAGACGATTTTGTCTGGATCAAGCGAGGCTTGTTCCCGCATCCAGGTTTCGCGAGCCAGAGCCACGTCGGCGCGCCGCTGCTCGGCCGCGTGAAGGCTTTTTTTTGAAGCTGATCCTGCGCAAATCGAAGAACCGCCAAAGCGCGGCGTTGCTGGTCGAAACGCCGCGTTCACGCATAAGGCTGCGCCTCTCTTCGAGCGTGATGTCCGGCTGTCCGGCAATCAAAGCCAGCAGCCATTCGGCACGATCAAGCAGCGGCGAGCGTCGATGGCCGCGCACCAAGCTGGGCTCAAAACCACCCGCCGCCCGCCAGCGCCGCACCCATTTGATCGCTGAAGATGGGCTCACAAAATAAACACCGGCCGCCTCACGCGCCGAGACCCCGCCGTCAACCGCGCGAATGACACGCTCACGCAAATCCATCGAATAGGCCTTCGTCATGGCAAGCCTCCCCAAATCACCCAGCCACGACTCGCCCATTCCAACTGATTTGGGAATCCCCCAACAAAACTATCCGATTCAACTCAACCAAAAACTGCTCTAAGTTACTGATATTACAATGCTGTTATCAACCGTAAACGCCGAACTGTCCCCCTATTTCGGGACGTTCGCGGCGATGCATTTTTCGCCCGGTCTGCAGAGACGTCTTGATGCCGATATCTCGGCTCTCTGACGGCGGAAGTCTCGGAAGCCTTTTTCAGTGGTACGGGAGTCTCTGACTGCGAGGTAGGCGGGACGTTGCAAACGTACGCCCATGGCTCGCGTTTGCGAGAAAACGCAAGCCGTCGCAGATTTGAGCTGAAGCCCCCGGTCATCTGGAGAATGCCGGCTCAGAGCTTCATGTCCTTATCGCCTTCGGGAAGCCAACAGGCAGGTTTCCTTATGCGGCGCGATGCATGGTCCAAACTTGGCCGCTCATGTCTACGAGATAAAAACCGTTCCGCGACAGCTCGCTGAATGTTTCGGAATCACTGGATGCAACCGTCGCCCACATGCAGAGCTTCGCGTCCGTGATTTCGTGACGGTTTTGCAGATTGAAATGCCGCATGGGATCTCCAATAAGTTTGGGGTCTCCGAGCGATACTTCCCTAGACTGGTAGGATATTTCTAGCACAGTTTGCCGCACTGCACAAGATAATGCTGCAATGCACCATCGCGCCGTTAATCGGCCTCGATCATCTGTGACCAAGCCCCGAACTGTTGAGCATGACTGGGAGGCGATAGAGCGCGAATATCGCGCCGCGCAACTCGGCGTTATCGAGGTCGGGCGTCAGTAGCCTGTCGCCGCGAAAGCGGGGACGCGAGAGATCAGATCGGCAGGGATTGACAAACTGCCTCAAGCGAAACCCAGCACGGTTCGCCGGTCGCGCCAATCGCGTGGAAGACGCGTGTCGGCCATCGGCTTGCTCGCGGTGAGTTCGGCGGGTTGCTTTCCCGTCGGGATCGCAGCGACGATATCGGGGGAGAGGAAGGTCAGCCGCGCGAGGCGCGTTGCGTGGGAGCCGATCCGAAAAGATGTTGAGTCGGCGGGATCAATTGTGGTTCGATGTCGGGCGGCTGATTCGTCTTGGAGCGCCCTTCGATGCGGACATCGGAACGCCAGCGCGCGGTCGACCGTCGCGGGCGTGGTTGTCCGAGCGATGGCGGCGCGCTCTCCGTCTCCGCGCGCGCCATCGCTCGGCTGACGACCACCGCCAGGGACAGCCTGTCCAAGGCGGAGACCATTGCGATCGCGGCCATCGAAGGTGGCGCGCCG
>JBEKSH010000464.1:0-5109 GCA_049517235.1 Roseiarcus sp.
ATTCGGACCCCGGCCATCGCCATGATGACGCTAGTGGCGCCGGCGGCGACGACGCCGATCTTCCTGGCGGCGATCAGCCCCCGCGTGGTCTCCAGGCCGCTCACCGCGCCCGAGGCGTCGCGGTTGATCCCCTTGACCTCGCAATTCTCGATGATGTCGACGCCAAGCGCCGAGGCGGCGCGCGCATAGCCCCAGGCGACCGCGTCATGGCGCGCCGTGCCGCCGCTGCGCTGCAGGGCCGCGCCGACAATGGGGTAGCGGATCGACGGATCGATGTTGAGCAGCGGACAGAATTCCTTGGCCTGCTCGGGAGTGAGCCATTCATTCTGCGCGCCGGCGAGCCGGTTGGCGTAGATATGCCGCTTGAACGACTGTTCGTCGTGATGACTGTGCGCGATCAGCATGACGCCGCGCGGCGAAAACATCACGTTGTAATTCAGTTCCTGCGAAAGGCCATGCCACAGATTGTGCGCATGGCCGTAGATCGCCTCCGACGGCTCCCAAAGATAGTTGGAGCGGATGATGGTGGTGTTGCGGCCGGTGTTGCCGCCGCCGAGCCAACCCTTTTCGAGGACGGCGATGTTGCGCATGCCGTGCTCCTTGGCCATGTAATAGGCGGTGGCCAGGCCGTGCCCGCCCGCCCCGACGATCACCGCGTCATAAGCGCTCTTGGGCTCGGGCGAGCGCCATTGCTCGGGCCAGCCGGTGTGGCCTTTGAGCGCTTGGCGGGCAAGGCTGGCGAACGAAAATTTCAAAGCCGGCAAGCTCCCTGTCGACGCGCGTCCGCCATGGCGCCACGCGGCGGCGCCTTTGTCCAGTCCATATACGGCGGCGAAGGCGAGGCGGTCCCCATAATTGTTCAGGGAGCGCCCAACCTCTTGTCATGCGCGGCGAGGACCAGGAACCCCGCGTCAATTTTGCGCTTGGCGCGGCCGGATTATGGCTCCAAGATGCGCCGGGAAGGTCTGTTCGCCGGTTGTTCCGACGATCTTCAGGGAGGAAGTTCGAATGGCCTACGATATCGCCGATGACTTTCGCCGTCCCGTGCCGTTGGCCCTCGCCGCGGTGGCGATCCTCGGTTGGCTGCTCGTCGCCTATTTCTCTATTCAGGTCTCCTCCGTTCAAGGCGAGATGCATGACGCGCTGAACCGCGCCGAGCGGGCGCGCGAAGGCATGGCGGCCGACCTCCAGAATCTGCAAAAGGCGTCGGGCGACCTCGCCGTAGTGCAGAAACAGGCCGAGGACGCGAAGAACGCGCTGTCGGAGGCGACCGCCGCGCGGGCGGCGTCGCAGAATGAGGTCGCCGACCTGACCAAGCAGATCACCGACGCGCGCCTCACTGTCTCGGGCGCGCAGGAAGAGGCCAGCGCCAGGACGCGCGACCTGCAAGCGATCGACGCCAAGGCCAAAGCCGCCGCCGACCAGCTCGCAACCGCGCAATCGCAACTCTCGGCCGCGCAAAGCCAACTGGAGGGGGCGACCAGCGAGCGCGACAGGACCCTTGGCGCCGTCGCCAACGCCAAGAGTCAGTTGGCGGACCTGCAGCAGCAGGCGGATGCGGCCGCCAAGAATCTCGCCGGTCTGCAGCAACAGTCCGACGCGGCCGCCAAGGACCTCGCCGGCCTCCAGCAACAATCCGATGCGGCGGCGAAAGACCTCGCCAACACACAGCAGCGGTCGGACGCCGCCGCCAAGAACCTCGCCGACCTGCAGCAACAGGGCGCCGACGCCGAAAAGGCGCTGGCCGACCTGCAAGCCAAGATTCAGGCGGCGCAACAGACATTGGAGACCTCGAAGCCGCAGTGACAAGAGAACAAAGTCGGCTTGACTCGCTGTGACGAGCGGACTGCAGGCGCGGACCTCAGGTCGATCGAGGGGATTGCCGAGAGCGCTGTTTCCTTTAAGCTGGCGTTTCTTGCGCGAGCCGCCATTTTGCAATGCGAGTCCGAAGGTGCAGGAATCGTCGGATCGATCTCGGCTCAGGGTTGGCGCGATAGGCGACGGTTCACGCCAACGCTGGGGATCGCCAAAGGGAGCGGCGGGCGCCGGCGTGCCCACCGTGTCGCGCGCGCCGCGTTGGAGGCGGCGGTTCGCGACGGCTTGGCTCGCGGCGATTGCGTTTTTCGCTCTGGCGACGGTCGCCCAGGCGCGCAGTCTCGCGCTGGTCATCGGCAACGATTCCTACGCCAACGTCACGGCGCTGAAAACCGCGGTCGGCGACGCGCGCGCCGTCGGCGACCAGCTGGAATCGATGGGCTTTGTCGTGCGGCGTTCCTTGAACGTCGATCAGCGCGCGATGAGCCGGGCCCTGGCGGCGTTCGACGCCGAACTGCAGCCGGGCGACCGCGCCCTGTTCTTCTTTTCCGGGCACGGTTTCGAGATTTCCGGCGCAAACTATCTGTTGCCGACCGATGTGCCGTCCGCGCAGGTCAATCAGCTCGACATCGTGCGCGACTCGGCCTTTTCGGTGGAGCGCGTGATCGACGGCATTCGTGAGCGCGGCGCGCGCGTGACCGTTCTGGTGCTCGACGCGTGCCGCGACAACCCCTTCGCCGGGCGCGCGCGGACCGGCGGCGCGAGCGGGGGGCTTGCCCGCATCGATGCGCCCGAAGGCGTGTTCGTGCTGATGTCGGCGGGCGCCAAGCAGGAAGCGATCGATCGCCTGTCGGACGGCGACGATGAAAAGAACTCGGTGTTTACGCGCACCTTCCTGCGCGAACTGGCCAAGCCGGGCCGCACGCTGGTGCAGATCGCCAAGGCGACCCAGGTCGGCGTCAAGGCTCTCGCCGCCACTGTCGGCTATGAGCAGACGCCCGCCTATTACGACGAGGTCGTCGGCGACGTCGTGCTGTCCGACGCCGAGCCCGACCTGCCGATCGCGCGCGCGTCGCCGACCGTGACGGCGCAGGCCGCCGCGCCGGTCAGCCGGCAGCAACTCGCCGCCCTCGCGCCCGACCCCAGGATCGCCGATGCGCTGAAGGTCGGCGGCGCGGCCCCGATCGCCAATTTCATGCGCTCGAACGCCGGCTGGACGGTGACGCTATCGCTGCCCGAACCGGCCACCGCGATCGCCTATCGCATTGGCGATGCGGGCGAATTCAAGGCGACGGGCCTGCTGGACGCGCTCGATCAACGCACCGGCCAACGCATGCCGAACCCGTCCTTCCCGCTGTCGAGCAAAGCGGCGGCGACGATCATCCAGGTGCGCTATGAAACACCGGACGGCTCGGTCGGGCCGTTCCCGATCTGGTTCGATCCCGAAGTCGCGCTGTTCCGCGAGCAAAAGCAGATTCTCGAGCAGATGCCGACCAATTGGGTCGAGTTCCGCGAATACAATGGGACGCTGATCTACTTCACGACCCTGGTGACCTACCGATGCGCGATCGCCGAACTGCGCTACGGGCTCGACGGCGGCGAGCCGTTGCAACGCTATGACTTGCCGGCGTGCAACGCCGGGGACCCGTTCTCCGTGCCTGAAAACGCCAGGCTCTATCTGAAGGCGCCGCCGAGGACCAGGTCGGTCAGCCTGCGGATCATCTGGCGCGATGGCACGCAATCCGACGTCAGCACGATCGAACGCAATTGAGCGGGCGGATCGGCCGCGCGCGCGTTCCCCCGCCGCGGAGATAAGGTCATGGAGGGGCGATGACCGGAGCGATCAGAATTGGCGTCGGCGGCTGGACGTTCGAGCCATGGCGAGGCGTGTTCTATCCCGAGGGCCTCGCCCAGAAGCGCGAGCTGGAATCCGTGAAGGGCTCGCGCTTTTGCACCAACCGAAAGATTCTCGCCGGCGCCGGCGAGGCGGTCGAGCGGTTCATCGCGCAGGGCCTGACGGAACTTGGCGACAAGCTGGGGCCAATCAACTGGCAGTTCATGGCGACCAAGAAATTCGATCCCGCCGATTTCGGCGCCTTCCTCGCGCTGCTCCCAAGGGAAAAGGACGGAATCGCGCTGCGTCACGCCGTGGAGGTCCGCCATCCGACCTTCGCGACCGCGGCCTTCTACGACCTCGCCCGAAAACACGGCGTCGCGATCGTCTACGCCAAGGACGAGGACTTCCCCGAAATCGACCAGCCGACCGCCGGTTTCACCTACGCCCGGCTGATGGCGAGCCGCGAGGACCTGGAGAACGGGGTCAGCGCCAGAGAGCTGGCGGGTTTCGCGAAGCAGGCTCGCGCCTGGGCCCAACGCGGCGATGTCTTCGCCTATTTCATTTCGGGCGCCAAGGTGCGCAACCCGGCGGCGGCGCAGGCGCTGATCAAGCAGCTGGGGTGAGCGGCGGGATGAAATGCGGTGGCTCGCACGATCCAACGGATAAGATCAGAGCTTGGCGCCCAGACTTTAGGTCCATTTCGGGTGAGTAGCGAAACGGGGCGCTGATCGCACCGGGGTCCGCTCTCTGCCCACTCCAGCCGTAGGCACCGCAGGTGTGTAGCTATCCCGAAGCGATCGATCGTACAGGCACGAAGCCACCAAACGAGAACCGAGGCCGTGATACGCGCCCGCCAACATGCTCCCTCTTCCATTCGGCGGCCTTCCGTCTAAGCTGTGGAAGCGTCTCCGATAAAGCAGGCAACAGGGCAGTTTGGACAGCAGTTCTAGGATTAGCCACCTCGATCTGCCTGATCGCTGGGGCGGCGCGCCTTGGACGGGATCGGAGGCAGAGGCTCGGGCGCATGATGAGCTTCGGGTTGCGCAATCTCCGCTCCGCGCAGCCCGCAATATTCGGCGGTCTTTGGGAGCATAAGAAAAACGAACAGCAGGTGCGGCGTGTCGACAACGGCGGACGAGAACAAGCGATTCGTAGACGAGTTTGCCAACCCTTGTATCTCTCAATTGCCAACCGGCGTGATGCCGGTGAGGTTAAGGACGGAGGCCAGCCCGATCCCCCTGAGGGCCATTGAGCCCGTGAGTGAGCATGGCGCGACCTCCGTCCGATTGTCCGAATGCCCGAACAGTCGCAAGGGCCGATTGAGCCCGCATCTGCAAGGATGGGTCATGGACGAACCTCGCCGCGTGACAACTTGCGTCGGTATTGATGTGTCCAAGGATCGCCTCGACGTCCATCTGCGCCCGTCGGGCGAGGCCTTTGCCGTCACGCGTGACGGC
>JBEKSH010000465.1:0-3734 GCA_049517235.1 Roseiarcus sp.
CCATCGACGCCAGGCCCTCGCATATTTTTCGGCGCATCAGCGCCGAATGCTCGCCGATCCCCGCCGTGAAGACGAGCGCATCGAGACCGCCGAGCGCCGCGACCAGCGAACCCACCTCCCGCAGGCAACGATAGGCGAACAGATCCAGAGCCTCCCGCGCCGAGGACTCGCCGCTGGCCTCGAGGACGCGCATGTCGTCGCTGACGCCCGAGACGCCGAGCAGACCAGAGCGTTTGCTGATCAGGTCCTCCACCGCCTCGGCCGACAGGCCTCGTTCGCGGATGAGATAAAGCACCAGGCCCGGATCGATATTGCCGCAACGCGTGCCCATCATCAGCCCGTCGATCGCCGTCAGCCCCATGGTCGTGGCGAGGCTCTTGCGACCGCGCATCGCGCACAGGCTGGCGCCGCTGCCAAGATGCGCGACGATCACCCGCCCGTCGGCTTTGGCGCCGGCGATCTGCGGGAGAACGCTCGCGATATAATCGTAGGACAGGCCATGAAACCCGTAGCGCAGCAGGCCTTCGTCGGCGTAGCTGCGCGGAATCGCGAAGAGCTCGGCGAGGCGCGGCTGCGTTCGATGAAACGACGTATCGAAACAGGCGACTTGCGGGAGCTGCGGCCAGCATTTCGCCACCGTGCGAATTGCGGCGAGACTGTGGGGTTGGTGCGCGCGCGCCAGCGGCGTCAGGCGATCGAGCGCCTCGACGACCTTGTCGTCGATGACCACGGGCCTGTCGAACCGGGACCCGCCATGGACGACCCGATGGCCTGCGCCGGCAATTGGCAGATCGGCCGATGCGCGAATGGCGTCGAGCAGCCACGCGGTGACCGTTTCATGGTCGCCGTTCGCCGGCGGGCTGGCGCCGACGAGCTCGCCGGCCTTTTCGCCCCAGACCCGGAAGTTCGCGCCCTCGCCGATCGCGTCGATCTTTCCGCCGACGAAGATTTCCAACGTTTCGGCTTGATAGATCGCGAATTTGATGCTCGACGAGCCGGCGTTGAAAATGAGAACCGAGCCGCTCATTTGGTAATGGCTCCGCCGCGATGGACGAACAGCTGCGCGAGCGCGCAGGACGCCATGCGGGCGAGCGGCTCATCGGCGCGGCTCGTCAGAATAATCGGGACCCGCGCGCCAAGGACGATGCCCGCCGTTTCCGCGCCCGCAAGATAGACGAGCTGTTTGGCGATCATGTTCGCCGCCTCGAGATCGGGGGCCACGAGGACGTCGGCGTCGCCGGCGACCGGCGAAACGATGTTCTTGATCGTCGCGGCGCGCTTGGAGACGGCGTTGTCGAAGCCGAGCGGTCCGTCGATCAGGCCGCCGACGATCTGCCCGCGATCGGCCATCTTGCAAAGCGCGGCGGCTTCGACCGTCGAATTGATCTTGGGGTTGATGGTCTCGACCGCCGAAAGAATTGCGATTTTTGGCTGCGCTATGCCCAGCGCGTGGCACAACTCGATGACATTCTGAACGATATCGCGCTTGTCGGCGAGCGTCGGATAGATATTCACCGCCGCGTCGGTGATGAACAGCGGCTTTGGATAGTGCGGAACGTCGAAGGCGAACACATGGCTCATCCGTCGCTCCGTTCGAAGCCCGGTTTGCGGATCGACGACCGCCGCCATGATCTCGTCGGTATGCAACGAACCTTTCATAAGGGCCAGCACGCGGCCCTCGCGCGCCAGAGCGACGGATTTCTCGGCCGCGGCGTGGCTGTGCGGCGCGTCGACGATCTCGACGCCTTCCAGGCTGACATTGGCGTCGCGCGCGGCTTTCTCTATCTTCAGCCGCGGCCCCACCAACACCGGCGTGATCAATCTGCTGTCGCGCGCCTCAAGCGCGCCGAGAATCGAAACATCGTCGCAGGGATGCACGATGGCGGTGAGAATGGGCGGCAAGCCTTGGGCCGCTGCGAGGAGTTCGCGATAGCGCTTGCCGGGTTCGTGCAGATCGATCTGCGGAAGCGGGACGCGCGGGCGTCGAATCTTCTTTGTTGGCGCGACGACTTCCGCCTGGCCCTCGACCACGACGATTCCCGCCTGGTTGCGGCAGTCGCAGTCGAGCACGACGCGCTTCGTCTCGGCGTGCAGTTCTCGCACGACAACGCGCGCGGTGATCGTGTCGCCCAGACCGATGGGCCCGCAAAAAGCCAGCGATTGTTTGAGGTAGAGGGTTCCCGGTCCGGGCAATAGCGTTCCGAGGACCGCCGAAATCAAGGCGCCTTCCCACATGCCGTGCCCGACGATTCGGTGATAGGAATCCGATTTGGCGAATTCCTCGTCGACATGGGTGGGATTGACGTCGCCGGACATCACGGCGAACAGCTCGATGTCCTGCTGATTGAGCTGACGCGTCAGTTCGGCCGTGTCGCCGACCTTAAGCTCGTCGAAAGTCTTGTTCTCGATGAATTGCAAGGCGTCCATGGTCCAGCCAGCTCAATGGGGTTGCGCGCGGGCTTTCCGCGCCGCCGCGCTTGCGGCCCGGAATCAGGCGGTTTCTCAATAGGCGTGGTTGCGTCCGCCCCAGCCGAACTTTCATACCGACCATTGATCACGCCGCCAAGACATAGGCGCCGGGAGCGTCCGCCAGCGGGCCGTCGGCCGCTTGGCCGCCGGCCATCGCCGGCGGCGCGACCTCGGCGCCCGACCGCATCGCGAGCCAGTTCACCCATTCGGGCCACCAGGAGCCCTGCCGGACCGGCGCCGAAGCGCGCCAGGCGTCCGGGTCGACATAGTGATCGTCGATCTTCTTGGTCGCGACCTGGTAGGAGCGCTTGCTGCTCGCGCCCGGCGGCGAAACGACGCCGGCGTTGTGCCCTCCCGTGGTGAGCAGGAATGTGACGTCGGTTTCGGTCAGCAGGTGAATTTTGAACGCCGAGCGCCACGGCGCCACATGATCGGTCTGGGTCCCCACGGCGAAGATCGGCGCCTTGATGTCGCTCAGCGCGATCGGCCGTCCGTCGACCTTGAAGCGCCCCTCCGCCAGGTCGTTGTCGAGAAAGAGCTGGCGCAGATATTGCGAATGCATGCGGAACGGCAGGCGCGTCGCATCGGCGTTCCACGCCATCAGATCGATCATCGGCTCGCGCTCGCCCATCAGGTACTCGTGGACGGCATAGGACCAGATCAGGTCGTTCGAACGAAGCAGGCTGAAGGCGCCGGCCATCTGGCGCGAATCGAGATAGCCTTGCCGCCACATCAGATCTTCGAGAAAGGAAACCTGGCTCTCGTTGATGAACAGGGTCAGTTCGCCCGCTTCGGTGAAATCGGCCTGCGCGGCGAACAGCGACACGGTTTTCAGCCGCTTGTCGCCGTCTCGCGCCATCGCGGCTGCCGCGATGGCGAGCAGCGTGCCGCCGAGGCAGTAGCCGACCGCGTGGATGGCTTCGCCGCAGATCGACGCGACGACGTCGACCGCCGCCAGCGGACCCAGCGCGAGATAGTCGTCGAGGGACAGGTCGCGATCCTGTTCGGTCGGGTTCTTCCAGGAGATCATGAAAACGGTGAACCCTTGCCCGGTAAGGTAGCGAACCAGCGAATTATCCGGAGAAAGATCGAGGATGTAATATTTCATGATCCAGGCGGGAACGATTAATACGGGCTCGGGCCGCACCTTGTCGGTCGTCGGGGCGTATTGGATGAGCTCGATCAAACGATTGCGGAAGATCACCTTGCCCGGCGAGACCGCCACGTCGCGTCCGACCTGAAACGCTTCGGCGCCGACCGGCTCT
>JBEKSH010000466.1:0-3715 GCA_049517235.1 Roseiarcus sp.
CGTCGCTGTTTTCATGCGGAATAATACCCCTGTGTTACCCTACAAAATATAGCGCGGCTAAGTCACTCATACAAGATTGACATTACAAGACATTAAAAGACAGAGCGCCTGTTACAATATCAGATGGCGCGAGATTTCGACGCTGCGTCGCCGGCCGATCGATCACGGAAAGAGCATTCGAGGAAGGCCAGCGAGAAAAATTCGGGGGTGTTGGCGTTTTTGTCGCGCTCGCCTTTTTCCGCCCTCAAAACACATCCCGTGACGGGTGTGACGTGTCTCTGGTATTAGGGCGTATACGCGCGCGCGTAACGGTGGATATGCAAGTTGCCGTCACATGCGTCACGCCTCCCCATTCCATGAAGCTGCGGCGGGGCTTTGAGCCAAGCGAAGGCCAATGAAACCGCGTCCGTAGCGTCGGCGTTCGGCGTTGTATCCACGGCTTTCCAGCATTTGAGCAAACCGCTTCATGGTGCCGGCGTGTTCTCCCGCCCGTTCGGCCCAAGCGCTCCAAGAGGCGAAAAGATCGGTCGATTGCTCCCATGCGGACGGAACGCATTCGCATTTATCGTCGATCCATGCGGCTAGACCATCTTCGGCTTCGAGATACGCGGCTGTTGCGTCCTGAACGGCCTTCGGCGGCTGTAGGCCGTCGCGCCGCCATTCCAGACAGCCTTCAATGAGCAGGCGGAGAATGCCGGGCCATTCGCCTTTGAGCTTTTCGGCAAGCTCGGGGTCGCATTTGTCGGCCGGAATGGTGACGGCGAACGGAATAAGGTGGAACCGCCGGCGGATGGCTTCGTCGACCGATCGGAGGCTCGGCTTGTGGTTGCCGGCGATGACGAGCTTGAACTGCGGCCGATACTCAAAAAAGTCTTGGCGCATAAACCGCGCCGACACTGTGTCGCCGCCGGTCAATTGCTTGACGCGGCTTTCCGCCCATCGGCGGCCTTCTTCGGTCTCGACGGCGGTTACGAGACGCGCGCCGCGCAATCCGGCGAGGTCGGTCGGGTGACGGTCGTTATTGCTGGCGGTAAATGTCTCGATGCCGGCCGTCTTGTGGTAGGCGCCGAGAATACCGGCGACGGTTTCCAGCAACACGGATTTTCCGTTGCGCCCCGTGCCATATCCAAAGAAAAGCGCGTGCTCGCGCGTGTCGCCGGTGAGCGCATAGCCTAGAACGCGGCGAAGATAGGCGGCCAATTCCGCGTCGCCGGCTGTGATCTCGTCCAGAAAGGCGAGAAAGCGCGGGCAGTCGCCACCCGGACCGACTGCGGTAATTTTGGTCATGTTGTCGGCGGGGCGATGCGCGCGACGCTGGCCTGTCCGAAGATCAATAACGCCTTCCGGCGAATTGAGGAGCCAAGGGTCCGCGTCCCACTGGTCAATTGTCGCGGCGATGCGTCGGTCTGCTTTCGCTAGTCTCTCGACGGCCGCGACGGTCTTGGCGCTGGCGAGCATTCCGGCGACTTTGGCCTTATTGCATGACGCCGCAGCTTCGCGGCAAACTTGCCGCGCGAGGTCGAAGGCGTGCAAGGTGTCGTCAAACTGCCAATGCGTCCCGGTCCACGATAACCATTTGCCCCATGCGGAGACAAAGCGAAGATCGTCGGCATGGCGTTCGGCGAAGCGCAGCGCCAGCGCCTCGTCAGAGAAAGCCGGAGGACGCGATTCTATCGCCTCAATGTGTTCGCCTTTGATGGTCGCGATTTTGTTCACGCCGCCACCCCGCGCTTTACAAGATCGGCGACAACATCGGCGTAATCATTGAACCCGTCTGGCGGGAAGCGCTTCACGACGCGGCGATGCGCGTGCGCCTTCGTCGCCTGTTCCACGGCGAGACGCCCCGGATCGTCATTATCGCCGAATAAATGGAGCTCGCGCACGGTGTCGGGAATCGCGACGTTGTGTGTCCGGCTAGCGCCAAGGCTTGCCCAGCATGAGATGCCTGTGAGTTGCGTCACCGACAGCGCGGTTTCGACGCCTTCGGCTATGCCAAGCGTATCGCCAGCCGGGCCAAGCCGCACGGCGCCGTCACGAAGCGGCGCGTAGGTCCACCGCGGCGGATCGACTGACGCTTTGCCTTGGCCGCTCGGATCAAGGAAGGTTGCTTGCACTCCCAACTTGAGACGGTTCCCGGCGAGAATGAGCGCGAGCATCGCCGGGAACGTCTGGCGCGAAAATTTGTGCTGTAGCGCCGGCATGAAGCGCAGCGTCGGCATAACATCGATGAACAGTCCGCGATTTCGCAAATATGTTTGCGCCACGGTTCCGGCGATTGGAACGCCATTGCGCCATAACTTGAGCCCTTCCGGGTTAGGTTCCGGCGGCGGTATCTCGACGCGCTCTTTGGGTTGTTGCGGTCCGCGCTCCTCGATCAGCTTCATGTTTTCGAGCGCGGCGAAAACGTCGCGAAAGTCGCAGCCGGCGAGACAGTTCACGCGAAGGCCGGCGCCGTCGGCGCGGTCAGATATTAAAAGGGACGGCCGTGCATCGGCGTGCGCGGGACAGTGGCAAAGATAGCCTCTGCCGGATTTGCGGCCCCTGAGGGCGCTGGAAATCGTGGCGGCGTTAGCCATTCCGGCGCCCTCCCGTCACAGCGAAAGCGGCAGGCGGAAATTGGTCGCCGCCGTTGGCGCGGACAAAGCCGGCAGGAAGCCGAGCATAGACTTCAAGACAGGCGCGCAGGTCCGCGCCGGCCTCCACCTCGCGCAAAAATTCGTAAATCGGGCGCGGCCCGAGTTCATGAAGCGCAGCGGCGAGGCGACGAAGGCGAAGATCGGCGGGAGCGTCAGCCATGCGCGCCACCTTTCCGCATTAGACCAGCGACGGCGATAAGCGCGCTTTCGGCGCGGCCGTCGTCTTTGACCCTGGCGAACAACGCGGCTTGTCCAGGCCAACGGCGGATTGCTTCAGAGCGCGCCGCGTCCTTTGCACCATCCTTGCCCGGCGGAATGCCGATCGCGCGTTTCCAACTCGACGGCGTGATAAACGCCACAGGAAGGCCAGCCGCAGCGCAAACGCCCTCTATGACGCCCCCTAGACCTTCCAAAGCTAAACGCCCCTGTAGGGCCTTCTCCGGGGCGCGCGGACACAAATTCCACGAAAGCCGTTGTCGCCTGCCATCTGTAAACAATGCTCGCCAGCAGCGGGGCGTTCACGTTCGGGCGGTTGGCCGGACCGTCGCGCAAGATCGGCATATCTTCGATTTCGAGCAACTCGCCAGCCGGCGAGAGGAGCGCCAGAGCGCCTTTCGATCCGATGTCGATTCCGATGATGGTCATTAGCGGCCCTCCTCGGCAAGATCGAGAAGACGGCCAAGCGGCCCGGCGGCGGAGCCATTGGCGAGGCGCAAAAGCGCCTTGCGCAGCGTGTCGGCGGGGCAACCGAATTGCAGCGCCAGGGACGCGGCGACTGCCACGTCATGCGCGACAACGGCGGCGCCGGCGCCAGGCTTCCCGCCGTCGAGGAAGACTTCGGCAAGCCGGCCATCGGCAAAGCGAGAGATCGTGGAGCGGTAATGAATGCCCTCATGTTGGAAGGCAAAGACTTCGCCACGGCGGCGGTTTGGGAGAGTTTCTCGCGTCATGCCGTTACGATGGCACAACAGTAACCCGCTTGTAACGGGACGCGGAAACGTCGTTTTAGCGTCCCGATTTCGCTCGCCGTTCAAGATGTTTCCGCGTGCGGTCGGCGGACCGATCATCGCCATAGGTAG
>JBEKSH010000467.1:0-3708 GCA_049517235.1 Roseiarcus sp.
CGCCACATGCATGGTTGCACCGATATCGATGGCTGCTGCGTTTGGATTGACCACCGCAAGCCCGGAGTGCGTTGCCTGCGATTTTGCCTTGCGCTTCATTTCGATCCTCCTGTTTACAAAAGGGAAGGGCTGGGTTGCGCAGTTGATCAATTTCCTAAACGGGATCGCCCGAAGACGTCACCACTCTCAAGTTCGCAACAACCCATGGACCATGTTTTTTTACGCGGTCACTCGCCACCAAAAAGTGGACGGCCGCTCCCTTCCACAGCCAGGATAGAGCACAACAGTTTCTAACCCCACAGGCGGCCGCGTTCCGCGACGGTTTTTTTGCAGTCATGAGTCAGCTGCTTTCTTAGCGCGCTGAGGTACCAATGTAGGCTATACCGTGCCAAATCCTTTAACGAGGAACTTCGGTTTCCTATCTCCTTCGGTTAGGTCAATATTCGGCCTGACGGTTAGGACCGGGTAGTCTTCTTAATGAATTGTAGGCGGATTAGGGCCAGGCCAGGCATTGCACGCGAGCTGTCCTGTGTGACATCCAGAATAATCGCAACAGAAACTTGTCAGATCAGTCTCGCCGCCCTGCCCTGCCGCCGCTCGGTTTCGTTATAATAGCTCGCCGCCTGCTGCACCGAACGGTGCTGCGACTGCTGCATCGCCTCAGGCAACGAAACCCCGCGCCGTGCCGCCTCCGTCAGATAGCCGGCCCGCAGTCCATGCGCGGAAAACTCCTTGGGGTCGAGCCCGGCTAAGGCGATTCGGCGCTTCAGAATCCAGTTCACTGCCTGCGGCGTCATCGCCTTATCGTCCAACCCGCCCCATTGATCGATCGCCCGGAACACCGGCCCCTTCAAAATATCGGCCCGCGACAGCCACTCCCTCAGCGCCGCGACCGGACGCCCGACCAGAAACACCTTTGCGTCCGCGTCGGCCCCGGTCGTCTTGGTGCGGCCAAGCCGGATCGACAGACAGGGTAAGGTAGCTGACTTGGGATCCGAGGGGTCGGCGGGAACCGGCGCCTCCGCGATGAGCTGCTCGAACCGCAGTCCCGCGACTTCGCTGCGCCGCCGCCCGCCCGACGCGAAGGCAACGAGTAGCAGCGCCGCGTCGCGCGCATCGACGAGGCGATCAGAGGCGCAGGTCGCGAGCAGCCTTTCGAGCACATCGGCGGTCACCGCCTTCTGGCTCTTCCTCGTCCGCGGCCGCGCCGTAGCGCGCACCGCCAGCCGGATCGCCGAACGCAGCGCCGGCGATCTGAACGGACCCGCCACGCCTTTCCAATGATGCAGGGTCGCCCAGCTGGACAGGCGCCGGCGCACCGTCGCGGGCGCGTGCGGGCCGTCCGCCCGCAGCAGCCCCTCGGCGCGCAAAACCGCGGCGGTATTGTCCGGCATGCCGTGGCTCGGATCGGTCTCCCGCCGGGCCGGGTCCCACAGATGCTGCGCCACAAATTTCAAGGTCAGGGCCTCGGGGGCCGGCCAGGGCAGGGGGGTTCCGGTCGCCGCCAGCGCCCAGGCCTCGAGATAGGCGAGATCGGAAGCGAGCGCCCGAAGGCTGTTCTCGCCCATCCCTTCCTTGGCGAGATGTTTTAAGGTCGCGACGTCCTCGTCGGTCAAGATCTCGGCGAGGCGATCGCGCCGGTCCATCGGCAGGATCGCCGCCAAGGCATCGAGCTCGAGGGCGCGGCGGGTCAGCGGATCGCGGGGGAGGGCAGGGGAGGGTTCGCTCATGGCCTGATCAAAGGTTCGCGCCCGGAAATCAATCGCCGTCCGGCAATGTCGCCATCCGTGATTCGGAGCACCTTCGTTGAAGTCTGAGCGCAAATCGCACGCTTATCAACGCCTGACCCAGCATTCGATCCTGCAGGGACTGCCCCACAAGGTCGAGGGATCCCTTGACGAACTACGCTATAAGCGTATAGGTTGCGGCATGGAGTTCGCGTGGGATGAGGATAAGCATCATCGGAACTTACGCGAACGGGGGTTCGGCTTCGATTTCGCCGCCCTCATCTTTGCTGGCCCCGTCATCGAAAAGAGGGATCACCGCAAGGAGTATGGCGAACTGCGCATTCTCGCCCTTGGCGAGGTGGAGGGGATCGTCCTCGCCGTGATCTACACCGATCGCGAGGATGTGCGCCGCATCATTTCCGCCCGGCGGGCGAGTAAGAAGGAACGCGCCGAATGGCAATTGTTCGCAAGACCCTAGACGACATCAAGGCGTCGCGTCCCAAGAGCGACACCCGCCGTATTGCCGCCACGTCGGAGGAAGAAATCCGGCGCCAGATGATCGAGGATGGTGAAGACCCGGAGGCCCCCCTTGAAGGCTTTGCGCCTTCGGCCAAGACGCTCCGGCTGCAGCACGGCATGACGCAGGCACAATTTGCCGCGGCCCTGCATATTCCGGTGGCCACACTGCGCAATTGGGAGCAAGGCCGGGTGGCGCCCGATCCCGCCGCCCAATCCTTGCTCATTGTGTTTGCCAAAAACCCGACAGCCGTTCTCGAGGCTTTGGCGGCGGGCTGATCCGAGCCGCCGGCCTCGCCGCCAGGGGCGTCGAGCTCGAGGTCGCGCTTCGTCAAGGGATCGCCGGAGAGGGCAGGGCGGGAGCCCGTCATTCGCCGGGGGCCCAGGGGTTGACGATCGACAGGCTCGTATCGTCGAAATCGGCGACGTTGCGGGTGACGAGGATTAGATCGTGGACCTTCGCCGTCGCGGCGATCAAACCGTCGGAGTCGCCACGCGGCCGGAGCGCGGCAATGCGGCCCCATTCGATCGCGACGGCATCCGACACCGGCAGGATCCGGTCGGCAAATTCCTGCCGCAGTTTCAGCAGCCATTCGGCCAGATGGCCGGCGGCCTGGCGATCTGAGCGTTCCTTGAGGGCGATCCCTTTCATGATTTCCCCCAGCGTGATGACGCTGAGATAGATCGACGACGGCGACGCCGCGCGCAGCCAGGCAACGGCTTGCGGCGCGTTGCGGCGCGCCTCGGAGACCACATTGGTGTCGACGAGATACATCAGAATGCGGCCGCCCGGCTGGGGGTCTTGGCGCGTGCGTTGACCGCTTCAGCGACATCGTCTGGCCAGAGCGGCCCGGAGAGAAGATGATCGACGAGGCTCGGCCGAGCCGCAGTCAAGGCGTCGAAGGCCTCGGCCGAGAGGACGACGGCGGCGCGTTCACCGCGCAAGGTGACGATTTGCGGGCCTTCCTTGCGGGCGCGCTGGACGAGTTCGCTGAAGCGGTTTTTCGCGTCTTGCAGCTGCCATTCCATCGAATCCTCCCATCGAATCTTCCAAGCTAGTCTGTCTAGACTATCCCTGCGGCCCGCAGCGTGTCAAGCGACGACTCCTTGCCCTGCAGCCGCTCTACGCCCGATTTTGCGCCCGGACCCCCAAAACTCCGCCCCCAAAGCCCCGAAATCCGCCCCTTTTTGCGCCGTTTTCGCCCCCGCAACCCCCGCAACTCCATCTCCATCGATAATCGCTCATTATCGATGGGGAGAACCCCGTTTCGGGGGCGTCCGGGTGACGGAAGCGATTATCTTGTTAGCTTCTCTTTTGTGATCTTTTCATCATTGTCTCCACATGTTACTTGCTTCTGGATGGATTTACCCACGGTCGAAACCTGGCCATGGCGCGCCAAATTGGCGTTCCGGGGCTCGCACGGTAGAGTGCCGGATCGGAGAGGACCCCCATGGGCGAAACTCT
>JBEKSH010000468.1:0-3708 GCA_049517235.1 Roseiarcus sp.
GTCATCACGACGCGCGCCCTGGCGCCGCGCTCGCGTAGCCGACGGATAAGCTCGAGCGCCTTGTAGGCCGCGACGCCCCCGCCGATGACCAGGAGAATGCGGGAAGCGGAGAGAGGAGTGTCAGTCATCGATTCGTCACCATCCAAAGCAAACACCGCAGAGCATGTAGGCGCGCCAATGCCGTCACATGCGGTAGGCGATCCACGCGAGCAGCGCGGCGATCGCCCAGAGCGCCGTCAGCAACAACGCCGAACGCCGCTCGCCGCGCAGCCCGCTCGCCTCTAGGCCGGCAAAAGACGGCGTTTGGCGCGCTTCGGCCGTCTCCTCCCAGCGCTCGACCAGGCGGTTCAGGCGCTCGAGGCGTTGCGGCGCGTCGGCGATCAATTTGACCAGCGACGAAACATTGCGGCCGACGTCCTCGACCTTGCCGCGCGGCCCCAGGTTCTGGGCGATCCAATCGCCGACGACCGGCTCGGCGGTCGCCCACATGTCGAGGCGAGGGTCAAGCTTGCGCGCCACGCCCTCCACCACCACCATGGTCTTCTGCAGCATGACGAGTTCGATGCGCGTCGCCATGTCGAAAAGCGCGGTGATCTCGAACAACAATGTCAGCAGCTTAGCCATCGAAATCTGGTCGGCGGTGTGCGAGCGGATCGGCTCGCCGATCGCGCGGATGGCTTGCGCGAAATCCTCGACGCGATAAATGGGGGGGACATAGCCCGCCTCGAAATGCACCTCGGCCACGCGCTGGTAATCGCGGGTGATGAAGCCATAGAGTATTTCGGCGAGAAACCGTCGCTCCTTCAGACCCAAGCGGCCCATGATGCCGAAATCGACGGCGGCGATGCGCCCCTGCGGGTCGATGAACAGGTTGCCCTGATGCATGTCGGCGTGAAAGAGGCCGTCGCGCAGGGCATGGCGCAAGAAGGACTGGATCAGCGCGCGCCCGAGTTTCGGCGGATCGAATCCGGCGCCGGCGAGCCGATCCGGGTCGGACAGCGGCAAGCCGTGGATCCACTCGAGCGTCAGCACTTCGCGCGTCGTTCGATCCCAGTCGACCGCGGGCACGCGAAAGTCGGTGTCGTCTTCAACATTTTCTGCAAATTCGGAAGCGGCGGCCGCTTCCAGGCGAAAGTCCATCTCGATGCGCACCGAGCGCGCCAACGCCTCGACGATCTCGACGGGTTTCAGCCGGCGCGTTTCCGGCGCCATCCGCTGCGCAAGTCTCGCGGCGAAGAACATATCGGACAGGTCCCGGGCGAAGCGCCGCTCGACGCCCGGCCGCAGGATTTTCACCGCGACCTCGCGCGTTGCGTCGCCGTCTTTGACGCGGGCGCGATGGACCTGGGCGATCGAGGCCGCCGCCACGGCTTCGCTGAAGTCGATGAACAGGGCCTCGAGCTTCACGCCAAAAGCCGCTTCGATCGTCGCGACGGCGACGCTGCGCGGGTAGGGCGTCATCCGGTCCTGCAGTTGTTCGAGTTGTTCGGCGACCTTGGCGCCGACAATATCCGGCCTCGTCGAAAGGAACTGGCCGAGCTTCACGTAGGAAGGGCCAAGCCGATCGATGGCGGCCGACAGGCCGTCGAGGCCCCTGGCCCCGCGTCGCGCCAGAAGATTGGCGAGCGCCAGCGGCGCCCGCGCCAAGGGTGGGACCACCTGCGGATCGATGTCGACGAACGCGCCCTCGCGGGCCAGCACGAAGGCGCCCCGGGCAAGCCGGGCGCAATGGCCGAGATTCGCCAGGGGCCGCAAATCTAAAGCTTCCAGCCTGAATGAATGGCGACGACGCCTCCTGACAGCCGAGTGAAGTCGGCGCGCGAAAAGCCCGCATCGCCAATCATATCCGCAAAACGCTCGGGCGTCGGGAACCGGCGGATCGATTCGACGAGATAGCGATAGGGCTCGCCATCGCCGGTGACGACCTTGCCGAGCGCGGGAATGGCGGCGAAGGAATAGGCGTCGTAGAGCCGGTCGAGGAGCGGCGTATCGACGCGCGAAAACTCCAGGGCGAGGAACCGCCCGCCTCGCTTGAGCACGCGATAGGCCTCGGCCAAAGCTTTCTCGATGCGCGGCACGTTGCGGATGCCAAAGGCGATCGTATAGGCGTCGAAACTGTCGTCGGGCATGGGCAGCGCTTCGGCGTTGCCCTCGATGAAGGCGACCCGCTTGCCGGCCTTGCGCCTTGCCGCGCGCTCGCGCCCGACCCGCAGCATGTCGCCGTTGACGTCGAGCGCGGTCACGGCGGTCAACGGGCCGCCGGCCTCGGCGACGCGAAACGCCACGTCGCCCGTGCCGCCGGCGACGTCGAGATGCGCGAACGGCCTGTTGCGAGAGGGGCGCACCTTGGCCACAAGCAGATCCTTCCACAGCCTGTGCAGGCCGAACGACATCAGATCGTTCATCAAATCGTAGCGGTCGGCGACCTTTTGAAAGACATCGTCGACGAGCCGCTGCTTGGCGTCGAGCGGGACCTCTTGGTAGCCGAAATGCGTTTCTTGGCGAGCTGGCGAGGACATGTCTTGGCTCCCATGGCGGCCGGACCATAGCGCGCCGCCGCGCGATTTGCGAAGCCGATAGCGCCCTTTTTCGGCCGCGCGCCGCTCGGCGATGCGCGGCGCTCTCAACGCCTGTCGCTCTTTCTCAAGAGGTAGGTATCCATGATCCAGCCTTTGCGCGCCCGCGCCGCGCTGCGGGTTTTCTCGATATCGCCCGCCACCTGTCGCAGATCACCCGCTATGAGGATCTCATCCTTGGTTCCGACGTAAGCTCCCCAATAGATATCGATATCGGTCTCCTTGACGGCTTTGAAAGCGCAGTTCGCGTCGAGCATCACGACCAAATTGTCGAAATCATCGGGAAAGCCGTCCGCCACATTGCGGCCGGTGGTGATGTGAACGGGCGCTCCGATCCGGTTCAGGGAAATCTTGTGGGCGGCGGCGAGCGCCTGGACGCTGCTGATGCCGGGGATCACTTCATAGATGAATTGGACCGCGCCCCTGGCGAGGATCTGTTGGACGATTCGCAAGGTGCTGTCGTAGAGCGAAGGATCACCCCACACCAGAAAGGCGCCGCATTCTCCGTCGTTCAGTTCTTGCGCGATCATCTTCTCGAAGGTGTCGGCGCGCCGTTCATGCCAATCCTTCACCGCCGATTGATAGGACGAAGGCGTTCGATCGCGCTCAGGGTCGGGGACCGTGACGGTCCTGTAAGACTTGTCCTTGATGTAGGTCTCGCAGATCTCGTGCCGAACGCGAATCAGCTCCACCTTCTCGCTGCCTTTGTCGATCGCGAAGAACACATCCACGACATTGAGCGCGTTGATCGCCTGGATGGTGATGTGGTCGCGATTTCCCGCGCCGATGCCGATGATGAACAGTTTTCGCACGCTTGGCGCCCAGTAAAGCACGGTCCGCAGGGATCGCAGACTATTCCGATAAGAACACGCGTCAAAACAAGATGGTGGAGAGCAAGATCGATTCGGTCCGAAGCGGTCCTGCGCTAATCGGCGGCCGCCAAACGAGCCCGCCTCCCGTCTCGTTCGATCCACTTCAGCACGCCCCGATCGAGCAGATAATTGACATGCGCAAGCAACTCGCTGAAAGCGAAACCCATCTGATGAGGGTCGAGTTTGCGGGTGAACAGGACCGCCAATAGTTCGGCCGGCCGGTGCGGCTTCTCGCGGCATGCCCGCAACAGAGCCTCGCA
>JBEKSH010000469.1:0-3699 GCA_049517235.1 Roseiarcus sp.
CGCCGGCCCCTCCTTCGAGCGCCAGGCTCACTTCATATTCGGTCTGGCCGACCTGACGAGCATTGACATTGATCTGAACGGAGATGTTCGGACCTTGCTGCTGCGGGCCGAGCGTGCGCGGCGCATTCGGGTTCTCAAAGGAAAAATCCTTGCAATATTGGACCAGCACCGTCAGGCGTGGCGCCGCGCCGGCCGCCGCAGCCGCTCCATTGCCGTTTTGATCGACCATCCGTTTCCCCTCCCCGCCGCAGGCGTTTGTAAATGAAAGCCCTTGCCGGCACGCGCCAAAACTCGCAAGAAAATACGGAACATTGGCGCGAGTGGCTCAACAGAGAACGGGAAGCGCTATTTCCCGTCCCGCCAGCGCTGCGGCGACGATACTCTCGCCGGTCGCCTAGCACGGCGCTGGCGGGCGAACAAGAACGCAGCAGCGCAATTCGCGATCCTCGATCGCCGCGCCTGCGAGGAAGCAGCGACAACGGCGCCCGTCAAAGGCGGGGCCAGGCGAAATCATCCGCACGGCCAGGCTTCGGCTCGATCGGCCCGCCCTGCGCGAGCACGCGCTCGCCAGCCGCGCCTTCGCGCAAAGCGGGCTGACGGGCGGCAAGCGCGCCCCCCGGCGACAACGGCCTCGTCGTCAGCGACAAAATCGGGCCTGCCAAAGGCTTTGCGGGTTCGCCCCGTGTCGGCGCGCCAGGTGGGGCGACGACGCCCATTTCCCGGCGGATCTGCGCGTTGATGTCATCGGCCGCCTGCTCGATGTCGGGAGGCAGATTGGCGATGTCGTCTTGCGGCCTGGCGGCCTCGAACGCCCGCCTGATTTCAGCCTCGAGGAACTGGGCCATCTTGCGCGAGCCGGCCTTGGTGAAGTGGATGCCGTCGGCGGCGCGCAATTTGGCGTTTTGGCCATTAATGTCGGGCCCGTAGGCGTCGTACTGGCCGGCGTCATCGGCGAACGCGTCCCAAATGTCGATATATCGCGCGCCGGCTTTTTCGGCGCGCTCCTTGTACAATTCGTTGAGCTTGACGACCTGCGCGTTGAATCGCTCGCTGCGCATCGGCGGCAGGCCGACCCAGGCGACCGGCACGTGAGCAACCCTGAACGGCCCGACCAGGCGCTCGACGCGCTGTCCGTACATATCGCGCCATTTGTCGCTGAGCGGGTCGAGGGTTTCGGCGCCGTCCTTGAGAACCTGCAGATCATTGATGCCGATGATGACGATGACAAAATCAAGCTTGTCCTTGGCGGTAGCCAGATCGTTGACGACCTTGAACCAGTCGTAATAATCGTCCCGGACCAGGCCTGAGGAATCGTGCGCGCGCCCGACCACGGCGATTTCCGGCTTGTCAGTGAAGGCCTGACTCAGCCCCTCGGCGGCCTCGACCCCCAAGCTGTCGCCGAGCACGTTGATGAAAAACGTCGGCTGAATCGGGGTTCCGCCGATCGCGCCCGGCGCCCGCGTCGCTTCGGCGGGCACGAAATCGCGCGCCGGTTTGCGGGCGGCGCGCGACCGGGCGCTCTGAGCGGCTTGATCGGAGAGTTCGCGCTGCTGGAGCCAAAAATCCGACGGGCTGTCGTTTCGCGCAAGCACCGCCGGGCCGCCGGTGGCGTAAAGAAAAAGCGCGACCGCGACGATCTTCCATACGCCTGTTTTTGGCGCCCGCCTACGCGCGGCTTTGATGGCGCGAGCAATCACGTTTGGTCCCACTCAACCCTTGATCCCGCGTCGTCGGCGCTATTTGCGCAGCCTGACCAGCAGCGCGAGCGTCGGATAGCCGTCGGGAACCTGTCCGCTTTCCTGCTGGTAGGCGCGCAGGGCCGCCCGCGCCGACTCGCCGATGTTGCCGTCCACTTCCCCGACATCATAGCCCATTTTCTTCAATCGAGTCTGCAGTTCCCGCATTTGTGTGGCGCTCAGGCGCTGATCGTGAACCGGCCAAGCGGCCTGCAGACTGCCCCCGCCCATCGCGCGATCGCCGAGCAGGGCGACCGCCAACGCATAGGACGTCGAGTTGTTGTAACTCTTGATGACCTTGAAATTGGGCGTCACGAGAAAGATCGGTCCCCTTATCCCCGCCGTTATCAGGAGCTGGGCTTCGCCCGAGCGAGGCAACGCTTTTCCGTCGGCGCGTTTGACGCCGCGCTCGACGAAGGCGTCGAAGGGCGCGTAAACGGAAGAATCCGCGTCTTTGAGGTCGAACCCTGCAGGCAGCGTGACTTCAAAGCCCCATGGCTCGCCGGCCATCCAGCCATGTTTCTTCAAATAATTGGCCGTCGAGCCAATGGCGTCGGGCGCGCTCGTCCAAATGTCGCGCCGACCGTCGCCATCGAAATCGACGGCGAATTCTCTGAAGCTCGAAGGCATGAATTGGGTTTGTCCCATCGCGCCGGCCCATGAGCCTTTCATCTGCGAAGGCGTGATGTCGCCCTCCTCCAGAATCTGTAGCGCGGCGAGCAGTTCATCCCTGAAATAGTCGCCGCGGTAATGGGCGTAAGCGAGGGTCGCCAGCGCGCGGATCACGTTGTCGGAGCCGGCGAAACCCCCAAAATCGGTCTCCAGCCCCCAAATGCCGATCACGATGGACGGATCGACACCGAATTGGCGCTGAGCCTTGGCGAGCCAGGATTGATAATCCTGCGTAACGGCGCGCCCGCGCTCGACCCGACGCGCCGAGATCGCGGAGGCGAGATATTCCCATATTGGTTTGACGAATTCCGCCTGCGCGCTGGTGTGGGCGATCACCTTCGGATCATACGCGACGCCCTTGAACGCGAGGTCGAAGGTCCGCCTCGAAATCCCGCGCGCTTGCGCCTGCGGCCAAAGATTCCCAATGAAAAGTTGAAACGACTGCGCGATCGTCGGCAGCTTGGCCGCGGGGCTCGCGATCGCCGCGTGGCAGACGATCGCAATCGCGCCCAGCACCGAAAAAACACGAAGGAGCCGTCTCGTTCGGTCGGCTCGAAACGGGGGCGGGGCGATTGTGTCGATGACGCTCATCGCGTTTCCTCTCGGCAGGTCCCGCCGAGCCTACAGCTGGGCCATTTACGAAAAAGTTACCGTGATTTCGCCGTAGCTTTCGTTTCGCCCGCGCCGACAATCATTCGGCGGCCAAGTCCGCTTCGCCATTCTGCGACGCCTTGATATTCTCGGGGCGGGGCATCGAAATGATGTTATAGCCAGCGTCGACGAAATGGACTTCGCCGGTGACTCCTGAGGACAGGCTCGACAGCAGATAGAGCGCCGCCCCGCCGACATCGTCGATCGTCACGCTGCGTCGCAGCGGCGAATGAGCGCGCTGGAAATTGAACATGAAGCGGGCGTCGGCGATGCCGGCCCCCGCCAGGGTGCGGATGGGTCCAGCCGAAATGGCGTTGACGCGGATGCCGGCTGGGCCAAAATCCGCGGCGAGATAGCGCACGCTTGCTTCCAGCGCGGCTTTGGCGACCCCCATCACATTGTAATTGGGCATGACGCGTGTCGCGCCGCCGAAGGTCAACGTCGCCATCGCGCCGCCCTCGGGCATCAGCGCGGCGGCGCGTTTGGCGATTTCGGTGAAGGAAAAGGCTGAGACGAGCATTGTGCGGATGAAATTGTCGCGCGAAGTGTCGGCGTAGCGGCCCTTCAATTCGCCGCGATCGGAATAGGCGAGGCAATGCACGACAAAGTCCAGGTCGCCCCAATGCCCCTTCAACGCGTC
>JBEKSH010000470.1:0-3688 GCA_049517235.1 Roseiarcus sp.
CCATGATAAAGGCGCGGTCTGCGATGGATGGCACGTGCGCAAACGCTCGCGGGTATGAATACGCTTCGCCCTCGAACCGCTCCCCCTTGCGCCGCGCCGCATCAATGCGGCGGCGTGTCGCCACCGGATCACCGAGAATCCCAAGCGCGTGCATGAACTTGTCGCGGTCGGCGTCGGCGGGAAGTATGGACGCCAGCACAGCTGCCCTACTCGCCACCAATGGCCGCCGCGCCCACCACACATGCAGATAGTATATCGGCGGCAAAGCGGTCATTGAGCGCCGCTCCCGCACGCTTTCCTCGCCCAGCGCCGCAATCGGCAACCACCGTTCGATCAATCGCGTGTCGGATTTCGGCGGTGTTTCGTCAGCCATTTTCTGGTAGCTCCACTCCGCGTCACGCGGACTCCCGGAGTTCGTTCCGGCCGATCAGTCGCGCTTCGGGTCAGTCAGCAGATACCTGAGCGCCGTCAGCACGCGGCGGGGGTTTTTGCGATGCATCGCCATGCCCAGCCAGTAGGCGGCTTCCTCACGGCCCATGCCCTCGATGCCTTCCGCCACGGCGCGCATGTTCTCGCGCGACCGCATCGGCGCCAAGGTCCGGAACAGCAGGCCCAGCAACAGAGCCAAATCCTCGGTCAGCCGATGCCCTTCCTTCCGATCCACCTCGCGCCCAGTGAGCTTCACCCCCGCCTGCGATAACCGCCGCAGCACGCGATGCTCCACCAGTTCCAAATTGCGCCCCCGCAGACCGGCAACCCGCACGGGTGCGGTCACCTGCGGCGATGCCGGTGATGGCAGTTGCCAGACCTCGATCTCCGTGTCGCTCGGCCCGTGGCGACGCGCCCGCGCCTCATAAACCGGTGCCGATACCGGGGTGCTGATGCCTTCGACTCGTTTGATTCGCCCGCTCATGCCTTTGCCTCCGCGACGGCCTCAACATAGGCCGATCCGGTGGCAAAGCGCGTCAACTGCTCGGTCAGCTTCTCAGGGGCATCCCCGGATAGAAGCAATCCCTCGCCGAAGCCGATCTCGAAGCGCGCCTGCATGGTTTTCTCCTTGGCGGCCCGAAGCTGGGGTTCAAGGAAATCCTTGAGCGGCTGGGCGTCGGTCGGGCTGCCCCGATATTCTATAGCCAAGGTGCTCCCAGTGCTGGTTTCGTATTCCCCCTCAAACACCGCCACCTTCCGGTCGGCTCCTCGAATGGCGCCGACGATGCTCAGCAGACGGAACGCATCGGTGGCGTCGAAAAGGCGGATCGTCAGCGCGTCGATCAACTCGACTCGCCGTGCCCGTGCCTGTTCCCAAAGCCGGATCAACGCCTCTTTCAGCAGGCCCTCAGCCGTGAAGCTCGGCGGGGCGGCCGGCGGCGTCGGTGTGTTCGTGGTTCCGCCCACTGAGGACCTGATACCGCCAACCGGTCCTTCAGCGAACGTCCCGCCGCCCGCGCCGCTGCCGGGCGAACCGACAAGGGTTCCAATGTTGCTCGTCGGCCCGGGAACGCCACTCACGGGCTTGGGCCCGGGACGCGGCCAGACGTTATGATCCTTGGCATAGGCCATCGTGAACACGACAGCCTGCTCGTCGGTGGCGATTGGCGTGATCGGGTCGCCGGAGCCGTAGAGCAGTTCGCCGCGCTGATAGACATACTCGCCCTGCTCGACGCCCTTACGGATGCCTTTGACGAATACGTCATCGCTGAGCAGAATCGGCAGCGCCGCATCCCGGCGAAACTCATCGCGAAGGGCTGCCGTAGTCATTTGGCCGCGTTTCAGGGGTGTGCGGTCGCGGATGTAGGCTGGTGCGTCCGGCTCGTCCTCCTGCGCCCGGAGCTTTCTGAAATCACGCAGGGCGCGCATCACCTGCTGCTGCCCGGCCCCGGGCTTCTCAGATACTGAATGAATGTCGAGCGCGCTATGCGCGAGGTCTACGGATGCATTGGGAATGCGGTTGCGCGAGGGATAGAGCAGATGGCGGAAGCACTGCTGGATCGCAACGGCGACCTCAGTTTCTGATTTGGATTCCAGTTCCTTGACCTTGGCCTGCTGATGCTCCGCCAGATCGGCAAGTCGCTCCGGCGTTTTCAGATCGCGCAACGCTAACCGGCGGGCAGTTTTCTGGCGCATGTCTTCGACCCGGCTCTCGTCGGCGACGATGAACACAAGGTTGTTGCGCAACTGGCGCAGGCTGCCGCCTTCTGCTCCCTTGCGCTCGTAGATGCGGGCGATCAGGTCGGGCACGGCATCAACGCTGATGCCGACCGTGCAAGCCTCGTAAGACAGCACCACCAGCAAGGGTTTGCCGTTCCCAATCTCGTCGGGCACGTCCCATGGGCCGCCGGGAAAGGCCACGGACTCGAAATTGGCGCCCCCGAAGATGCTCTTGATCCGGTCGTTCAACTGGGCGCGTAGTTCGCCGGGATCGATGTTGCGCTCCATGCCCCGGATGACCTGCGTGAGGTTGGCATCCGTCAAGAAGCGGAGCGGCGCACCGGGGCGGTCGTCGAGGTATGCGGAGTTCTCGATGAACCGCTGCCGCGCCGCGTCCGTGAAGCTGATGTCGATCAGCGGCGCGATCATGGCGTAGCGAAGATGTTCGGGCGTCAGCCCCTTCAGCGGCTCGTTGAAGGCGAGCGTATGCAGGAAGATCGTGCGCGCCACATACGCGGTGTAAGGCGGCATGCCGCGATGGTTGTCGTGGTCGAGCTCCTGCGCCAATGACCGCTTGCCTTGCTCGCCCGCGATGTCGCTGCGGATGGCGGGGCCATAGATCGACAGCCCCAGCCGAGTGACAATCTCCTGCCGCACCGGCTCATAGCCAAGGTCAATGTGATGGAGATGGATGGCCGTGGCGTCGGAAGGCCGGGTCTCCCACAGCCGGGTGACTGTGCGGCCGAGGATACGCAGCATGCCACGCACCCGCTGGAAGTTGGCGAGGGTGGCGGTCTTTTCGCTGAAGGTTTTCAGGACGTCGGGGTGCAACGGAAAACTGGTGGCGAACTCGCTCGAAGTGCTCTGCTTCGCCGCTTCAAGGGACAGGCTTTCCCGGTGATTGCGCCAGAGCTTCTGGTAATGCTCGATGACGGTTGCGGCCCCGGCGTCGTCAATCCGTTCGAACAGGCGGCGGCGCAGGACTTGCACGGTCTCGTCGTCGGCGGTTGGGTTGAGCAGGGTAGCCTTTCGGGCCGATACGCTTTCCGCCTCGGCCATCCGGTCGGCGATAAACTGATTTTCGGCGCTGTAGGCATCGCCTGCCTTGCCGTCCTTACCGACAGCGAGGGTGTAGACGAGCGTGGCGCGAGCCGACGACTCGACGGCTTTGAACAGACTCGTCAGGAAGGCGGTGAGTTGATCACGCGCGCCCGGCAGGTTGCGCACCTTGCGTAGATAGATGGAAAGCTCATCAAGCAGGATCAAAGCAGGCTTGTCGCCGAACAATTCAGCGATGGTCTCAGCGCCGGGCGCCATGCCCTGCTCGTCGGATTTGCGGACCCGCTCATAGCCTTCGGGACCGGCAAGTGCGTAGGCCAATTCACCCCATGGGGTGTGGGCCAGAATGTCATGGCCCATGCGCCGGCCATTGGCAGGGTCTGCGTTCTCGCCATCGAACGCCGCGACCTTGACCTCGCTGGTCGGGATCAGTGCGGGGTCGAGGAACTCGATGGGGTTGACGACCCCCTTCATGCGTCGG
>JBEKSH010000471.1:0-3682 GCA_049517235.1 Roseiarcus sp.
CAACGCCGCGCAAGGACTGCTCAAGAGCCGCAACCCGAAGCGAACCCCGCCTCGGGTCGCCAACGGCCCGACCTTCCTCGCCGGTCTCGCTCGCTGCGGGCATTGCGGCGCGGCCTTGATCCAGAACACCGGCAAGGGCGGGACCTATCGCTATTACTGCTGCTCGCGGAAACTGAAGGAAGGCCCGACCGCCTGCCGTGGCATGCGCATCCGCATGGACAAGCTGGACGGCATCGTCATCGGCGAGGTCGCCAAGCGCGTCCTCGAACCGGAGCGGCTGACGGAAATGCTCCAGACCTACGTCAAGGCCGCATCCGAGCGTGAGAACACCGACCGCGACCGCCTCGCCAAGCTGCGGCACGAGCAGAAGGACGCGGAGGCCGGGATCATGCGGCTGCTCGAACTGGTCGAGAAAGGGCTCATGCACGCCGAAGATGCGGAGCTTCGCGACAGGCTGATCGGGTTGAAACTGCGCCGGGATGAGGTCGGTCGGGAAATCTCGGACCTTCAGAAGCGCATGGCCTCGGGTGAACCCCGGATCACCCCCGAGAAGGTCAGCCGCCTCGCCGTCCTTCTCCGCGACAAGCTCTACGACGGTCCGCCCGAGCTTCGGCAGGCATATGCCCGGCTGCTCATGGACGAAGTCTCTGTCAGCGAAGAGGAAATCCGCATTAGCGGCTCAAAAGCCGTCTTGGCGCGGGTCGCGTCCGACGGCGCGGACATGCCTGCGCCTGCGGTTCTCTCTTTTGTTCGAGAATGGCGCGCCCAAGGGGATTCGAACCCCTGTTTTCGCCGTGAAAGGGCGACGTCCTAGGCCTCTAGACGATGGGCGCAAAGCTTCGCCGACGGTCGCGGCGAAGCGGGGTGATCTATAGAGGCCCCCGGCATTGATGACAAGGGCTTCGGGTTCCGGGCTTGGCGGCTCCGGGCTCGGGTTTCAACTTCCGTATCGCGCGGCGGCACGCCTTTAGCCCGCCACCCGGTTTTTGACCAGATCGCTCACGACCGCAGGGTCCGCCAGCGTCGAGGTGTCGCCAAGCGCGCCGAATTCGCCTTCGGCGATCTTGCGCAGAATGCGCCGCATGATCTTGCCGGAGCGGGTCTTCGGCAGGCCGGGCGCGAATTGAATCACGTCCGGCGAGGCGATGGGGCCGATTTCCTGGCGAACCCAGCCGATCAGCTCCTTGCGCAAATGTTCGTTCGGGTCGGCGTCCTCCATGAGCGTCACATAAGCGTAAATGCCCTGGCCCTTGATGTCGTGCGGATAGCCCACCACCGCCGCTTCACAGACTTTAGCGTGTGCGACGAGGGCGCTTTCGACCTCCGCCGTGCCGAGGCGATGGCCCGAAACATTGATCACGTCGTCGACGCGTCCGGTGATCCAGTAATAGCCGTCCTCGTCGCGCCGGCAGCCGTCTCCGGTGAAATATTTGCCCGGATAGGTCATGAAATAGGTCTGCACGAAACGTTCGTGATCGCCGAACACCGTGCGCATCTGGCCGGGCCAGGAATCGGCGATCACCAGGTTGCCCGCGCCGGCGCCTTCGACAACGGCGCCGTCCGCCTCGACGATCTGCGGCTGCACGCCGAAGAACGGCAGCGTCGCGGAACCCGGCTTCAGCTTCATCGCGCCCGGCAGCGGCGTGATGAGAATGCCGCCGGTTTCCGTCTGCCACCAGGTGTCGACGATCGGGCAGCGATTCTGGCCGACAACCCGGTAGTACCATTCCCACGCTTCCGGGTTGATCGGCTCGCCGACCGAGCCGAGCAGCCGCAACGACGCGCGGCTGGTTTTTTTCACCGGCGCTTCGCCCGCGCCCATCAGCGAGCGGATGGCGGTCGGGGCGGTATAGAATATGTTCACCTTGTGCTTGTCGACCACTTCCCAGAAACGGCTGATCGAGGGGTAGTTGGGAACGCCCTCGAACATCAGCGTGGTCGCGCCGTTAGCGAGCGGGCCATAGACGATGTAACTGTGGCCGGTCACCCAGCCGACGTCGGCCGTGCACCAGAAAATGTCGCCCTCGTGATAGTCGAAGACATATTGGTGCGTCATCGCCGCGAAGACGAGATAACCGCCTGTCGTATGCACGACGCCCTTGGGCGCGCCCGTCGAGCCGGACGTGTAGAGGATGAACAAGGGGTCCTCGGCGCCCATCGGCTCGGCCGGACACTGATCCGAGGCATGCGCCATCGCGTCGCCGAGCCAGATGTCGCGATCGGGATTCCAGGCGACGGCGCCGCCGGTGCGCTTGACCGCCAACACGTGCTTGACGCATCCCGCCTTGTCCGCGGCGATATCGACATTGGCCTTGAGGGGCACTTTGCGCCCGCCGCGCAGGCCTTCGTCCGCCGTGATCACCACGGCCGATTGCGCGCCTTCGATGCGGCCGGCCAGAGAATCGGGCGAAAAGCCGCCAAACACGACGGAATGGATCGCGCCGATGCGCGCGCAAGCCAGCATGGCGTAGGCGGCTTCGGGGATCATCGGCAGATAGATGGTGACGCGGTCGCCTTTCTTAACCCCAATCGCGCGCAGCACATTGGCGAGCCGTGAGACCTCGGCGTGCAGTTCGCCGTAAGTGATGCGCCTTGACTCGGCGGGGTCGTCGCCTTCCCAGATGATCGCGGTCTGCTGCGCACGCGCCGGCAGATGCCGATCGATGCAATTGTGGGCGACGTTGGTCAGCCCGTCCTCGTACCACTTGATCGAGACGTTGTGCGGATCGAAGGACGTGTTCTTGACCCGTGTGAAGGGCTTGAACCAATCGATGCGCTTGCCCTGCTCGCCCCAAAATCCGTCGGGGTCCCGGATCGAGCGCGCGTAAAGCGCCTGGTATTTCGCCTCGTCGACATAGGCGCGCTTGGCCCATTGATCGGGGACTTCATACACGTGGTCGGACACCGACACCTCCCTGAGCATGGCGCGCTTCCTCGGCGGCCCGCCGGCTTGATAAGCCATTATGCCTCCGCCAGTCGAATTTCGACAAGCAAGGCGTCGTGATCCTTTGGTCGTAATGATTGGGTCGGCGGAGCGCCGCCCACGCAGCCTCACCTGGCCGAAGACCCGATCGACCTTGCCCAATTTGACGAGAACCGATGTTGATCAGGATCAAACGACGAAGCACGCCTGAATGGCTCGCCTCGCGTTGGTCGGGATCAGGAGCGTTCGGCCGCCGGCTTCATCCTTCACGCGCCGCCCATCATCCTTCACGCGCCGCCCATCGCGCAAATGATTTTCCATTCGGCGTCCGCGACCGGCTGGACCGAGAGCCGCGAATTGTTGACCAGCGCCATTTTCGCAAGGCGCTTTTCGGCCTTGACCGCATCGAGCGTCACTTGGCGGGGCAGGGGGTGAACCGCTCGGATGTCGACCATGCCGAATGCGCCCGTCTGATCGGTGGGATCGGGGTAATAGGGCTTGATGATCTCGACGATGCCGACGACCGCCTTGCCCTGGTTGGAATGATAGAAGAACGCCTGTTCGCCGACCTTCATCGCCATCATGTTCAGCTTGGCCTGATGATTGCGCACGCCGTTCCAACACGTGCCCTTCTCGCCCGCATCGATCTGTTGCGCGAACGACCAAGCGGATGGTTCGCTCTTGAAGAGCCAATGAGCCATGGGCGCCCCCTGTTCGCCGCGCAGGCTATTGGAACGCCGCTCGCCGGTAAAGTTCCGG
>JBEKSH010000472.1:0-3678 GCA_049517235.1 Roseiarcus sp.
ATCTGCCAGATCATCAAGGAATGCCGCTATGGCGTTCATGATATCTCACGGACCGAGGTCGACGGGGACCCTCCCCTCCCACGCTTCAACATGCCGCTTGAACTTGGGGTGTTCCTGGGGGCCAAAAAATACGGCGGCCCCAAGCACCGCCTGAAATCCTGCATCATCTTCGATCGTGAGCGCTATCGTTTCCAGCGGTACATCTCTGACATCGCCGGGCAAGACATCCACACGCATGGCGGAGAACTCAGAACATTGATCACTGAACTTGCAACATGGCTTCGCGCGCAAAGCCGCGACCCGCATGTTCCCGGCGGCATGGCCATCGCTGATGAGTTCGAAGCCTTCACAACGGCTCTGCCCGAAATCTGCGGCGCGCGGCGTCTCGATCCCACCGAAGTGACATTCGGCGACTACAACGCAATCGTCGTTCAATATCTGACGTCGGACTGACGTCGTGACCAGCACAAGATCGTCTTGCAATGGCCGGCATGGGCGATCGCGAGACGAATGGCGCGCTATGCGAGGAGTTCGGGATCACCCGACAGACGCTCTATCGACACCTCTCGCCCGACGGCGCACTTCGGCCAGATGGCAGGAAAGTGCTCAGAGCCACCAAAGTGGCTCCTGTTATTTCTGGGGCACCCCGGGTCGACAACTTGGCATTGCCAAAAACAGTAGAAAGCGACAATCTCAGTCACTGCAAGGCCTTCATCCGGCGGATGTCGATGAAAGGAGTGTGCAATGCACTTGTCTAAGTTGCAGCTTCGATCGGCGCTGCTTTTCATTTGCGTCGGAATGATCATCACAACGTTTCCGGTGAATCATGCGAGGGCGCAGTCAAACGCGGAGCCCCAGAAGCAGTACGTGCCACCCACGGGGACGGAGTTCATGCGCTGGGACATTCCCAAGCAGGAGCCCTCGAAGGCTTTTGGCCCGCCTACAGGGACGGAGTTCATGGGCTTGGACATTCCCGGGCGGCAGTCCAAGATCAAACGGGAGCCCGAGATGCAGAACGTGCCGCCTACAGGGACGGAGATCAACCGCTTGGACGTTCCCGAGCAGGCACCTCCGAAGTTAGCAAGCATTCGACGGGGTGATAAAGCATTCGCCGCATCCGCCGTTTTCTTTACGCTCGTTGCCGATGCGGAGCCGCCTGGGCTTCTAAGAGCTAACGCTTACTATCAATTTCTTCAGCACAATTCCATGGAAGCCATAATATGCAGCGCGTTGACCAATTTGTTCTCCCTAGAGACAACTTCTCAATGCTTGGATCGTCAGTCCAATTCCGATCACACAGTATTTGTTCAGGTCTACATTTCCGATGAAGTTCGTAAATTATTTGAGATTGAAATTTTCGGTAAAAGTGAAATCCTTGCGCTTCATATTCCGAGCTTCAACGAAAGACACCGATTGTACATAGCGTTCGGCTACGACGGTGCCATGATTCCTTATCTCACCGTGTATGACTTCGAGCCGCTCTTTAGGTCCTATAACGATCTGTTAGACTCAGATGAGCATAAGTTTGAATATGTCGAACGAGACAAAGCCGATCGGCTTCGCGCTTTTCAAGACAAAATCAAAAGCGCGATTACCGTTGTTGTACAGCGTGAATTCGACAAGGCCTTTCCTCGCTAAAGGAAAAAGGGCACAGCAAAAATGTCAGCGGTTTATTTCCGATATATGTCTGGCGGAATCTTGCTCGGCGTTCACTTTCTTGCAATTGCATTGATCGCGTCGTCTTCGCGCTTTGATAAGCAATCAGATCAAATCAGTAGTATACTAACGGTGATACCGGTTACCATTGTATATGTATTAGCGTTTATTCATTATGTCGTAGCGAATGCGGCTGCACAAATTAACGTCATCAATGATAATGAGGCGCCTTTCAACAGACTTGCGACAGGTGTAATGTTTGCCGTTATTGCAATGTTTTGCGCCGGATTGTTATTTATTGTAATTAGATTTGCCATTTGGAATTACTATACGATAGAAGAATTGAAAATGTGGCTTAGTGTAGTCGAAACTGGTTTTGGTGCACTTATTGGACTCGTTTTTGAGCGACTCTTTGGCCTAAAGATAGAAAAGGAGCCGATACCACCAAATCCCTCTTGAGCTTAGCTACACAGCGAGCCTTGTTTTTGGCGCTTCATCGGCAGACATAGAGCGCGCCCTTTACATTCGAAACGAGCCCCTCCTGCGCGACCTGAACCTCTTCTCGATCCCTGCCGGCGCGCCGTTCCTGCCGACGCTGAGCCGCGCGCTGCTCGACGGCTCGCTCATCGAAGGTTTTCCTGGCGGCGCGGGTCCGCTCGCGCTCGCCCGCGCGACGATCTATGTGCCGACGCGGCGCGCGGCGCGCGAACTCAGCCTTGCGCTGGTCGAGGCGGGGGGCGGCTCCAGCCTGATCCTGCCGCGCATCGCGCCGCTCGGCGCCTTCGAGGCGACGCAGGACGGCCTGCTGTTCGAGGAGCCGGCCGATCTCGCCGCCGAGGCGCCGCCCGCGGTCAGCGAATTGACCCGGCGCATGGTCCTGGCGCGGATGACGCAGGCGTGGGGCGAAGCTCTGCGCGGCGCCATCGCCAAAGTCGACGTCGACGGGCAATTGCTGTTCCACGAAAGCGAAGCCCCGCTGGTCGCCGCCAGTCCGGCGCAGGCGTTCGCGCTGGCGGGCGATCTTGCCGCGCTGATCGACGACATGATCATCGAGGGCGTGCCATGGGAGCGGCTCGACGGCCTCGCGCCCGGCGATTTCGACGCCTATTGGCGCATCACGCTCGATTTTCTCAAAATCGCCATCGCGCAATGGCCCGCCTGGCTCGGCGAAAACGGCCTCGTCGACCAGGCGGCGCGCGGGGCGATGCTGGTCGAAAGGGAGATCGCCCGGCTCGCCGCCGGCGCTTCCGGCGGGCCGCTCGTCATCGCCGGTTCGACCGGAACCAATCGCGCGACCGCGCGGCTGATCGCCGCCATCGCGCGGGCGCCGCAGGGCGCGGTCGTCCTGCCCGATCTCGACGGCGCGTTGGACGAGCCTTCGTGGCGGATGATCGGCGCGGAGGACCAGTTCATCGCCGGCCATCCGCAGGCCGCGCTGTTCCGCCTGCTCGGCGTCATCGGGGCCGAGCGCGAGGATGTGCGGGAGTTGGGAGGTTTGACCCCCGCCCTGCGCCGCCGCGCGGGTTTCCTCAGCGAGGCGTTGCGGCCCGCCGATTCCACCGATTTCTGGCAAAGGCGCGGCGACGCCCTGGGCGAAGCGAACATCGAGCAAGCGCTGGCGGGCGTCGCCGTCATCGAATCCGCCGACGAAAACGAAGAGGCGCTGGCGCTCGCCATCGCAATGCGCGAGGCGCTGGAGACGCCCGGCAAGACCGCGGCGCTGATCTCGCCCGATCTTCAGATAACTCGCCGCGTCAAGGCGGAACTGGCGCGCTGGGGCGTCGAGATCGACGATTCGGCGGGCGAAACGCTCGGCCAGACCTCGGCGGGCGCCTTCGCGCGTCTCGCGCTGAACGCCGCGTTCGAGCAACGGGCGATCGACCTTGTCGCCTTGCTCGCGCACCCGTTGGCCCGGCTTTCGCGCCCGCGCGGCGCGGTCGAGGCGGCGGCGCGCGCGCTGGAGCTGGGCGCCCTGCGCGGCGTCTTGCCGGCGGCGGGTCTTGCCGACATCGCAGCCCTGTT
>JBEKSH010000473.1:0-3678 GCA_049517235.1 Roseiarcus sp.
CACCGGCTCGAAAGCCGCTGTGAACACGGCAGCAGTCAATTGGGCAATCTGTTGGCTATCACTGACAGCGGCTTCGACGCCATCCATGATCAACCTCTGCTGTAGTTCGATGAACTCTGCCGGGCTCTTCACGGCGGAAAACGCCTGGATCGCAGCGGTCAGATTCTTGGCAGTCCTGGTCGCCAATTCCTGATACGCCTTGGTCAACTCCTGAACAGCGGCGCTGGAGGCATTGCCGCTATCGGTCAGGGCGTCGGCATTGCCTTTCACGATCTTCTCTGCGGCATGGCCGGTCTTGGTCAGAGCGTCGGTATTGGCTTTGGCGAAATGCTCAACGGCGGGGTTGGCCATGACAGGAAATCCTTGGCTAATGAGGTCTGGTTGCGTGGGCAGCGGCCACCGGCGGCTGACGACCAGGTGACCCTTGCACCGTAACCGGCGGCGAACTGGCCCCACAAGACTCGGAAACTACTTAGAGCCTTCCCCGGCCTGAATGAATCGAAAGTGATCGGCCAGGGATTCCCTGGAAACCACGCCAGCGATCGGCGTCTCGCCCCGGGCGCAGGATTTACGACGAAGCGGTGCATGCGCCGTTGATCTTGGTGTGGGAGTCTTCTGATCGGATATGCGATGAATCTCTGACTAGATGGCCCCGACCGCATGGACGGAGTCGATTCGTGGCCAAAGACATCGCCGTAAAGAAGTACGTCGTGAAGCTCAGCGACGAGGAGCGAGAGCAGCTGACCGCATTGATCCATACCGGCAGGCCGACTCCTCGGAAAACGGTGAAGGATGGAGCGACAGTCAAATCGCGTTAGCGTTGGACACCTGTCCTTACCGTAAACTCAATCCGACTGGCGCCAAGGCGCGAATCGGACGATGCATTGTCCCATGCGAGATATGCTCAAACTGACCTGGTGGGCAGTCATCGCTCCACCGGCGCCCATTCGACGAATGACCGGACTCGACCCAAAGCGGCCCTTCGGCCGTTGGGTCGGGGCTGTCTCCCTTCGACTTAATCGCTCTAAGAGGCCGGGCGCTCTCGCCGGTCCCGTGATAAACTGCGTGGCTCGAGAGGGGCGTCATGGTCGAGACCCGGAAACTCGCCGCGATATTGGCTGCCGACGTGGTCGGCTACTCCAGACTTGCCGGAGCGGATGAGGACCGTACGCTGGCGCGGCTCAGGGCGCTGCGCAGCGATTTAATCGACCCAACCATTGCCGTGCACAAGGGCCGGGTCGTCAAGCGCACCGGCGATGGCGCGCTGGTCGAGTTCCGCAGCGTCGTCGACGCCGTGCGCTGCGCGATCGAGGTGCAGAACGACATGGTTGAGCGCAACGCGGGCCTGCCGGAAGATCGCCGCATCGAGTTTCGCATCGGCATCCATTTGGGCGACGTCGTCGAGGAGAGCGACGGCGATCTGATGGGCGACGGCGTCAACATCGCCGCGCGATTGGAGGGCATTGCGGAGCCGAACGGCATCTGCCTTTCCGGCGCGGCTTATGAACAGGTGCGCGACAAGCTCAAAGAGCGCTTCGCCGACCTCGGCGACAAGGAGTTGAAGAACATTGCCCGGCCGGTGCGTGTCTACGCGGTCAGGACCGCTCCGGGAACCGCAGCGCTTGACTTTCCAATATCCGACAAGCGAGGTCCGCCGCGCCATTCAATTGTCGTGCTGCCATTCGCCAATTTCGGCGACGCTCCGGGGCAAGAGCATTTCGTCGACGGCGTGACCGAGAGCCTGACGACCGATCTCTCGCGTATCAGAGGCTCCTTTGTGATCGCGCGCAACACGGCTTTCACTTACAAGGGCAAGCCATTCGACGTAAAGCAGATCGGTCGCGAGCTCAAAGTGCGTTACGTCGTCGAGGGAAGCATCCAACGCGGCGGCGATCGGATGCGCGTCAATGTCCAGCTTATCGACGCGGAGCATGGCAACCATCTCTGGGCCGAACGCTTTGACCGGCCCGTCGCCGACCTCTTCGATTTGCAGGACGAAATCGTCGCGCGGCTCGCCAATGCGCTGAACGCCCAGCTCATCTCCGCCGAAGCGCGGCGGGCGGAACGGACGCCAAACCCCGAATCGATGGACCTTTGGTATCAGGGCATGGCTTGGTACAATAAGGGAGTTAATCCCGAATTCATCGCGAAGGAGAGCGAACTTTACCAGCGAGCCCTCGCGCTCGATCCGACAAATGTCGACGCCTTGGCCTGGACCGGCATTGCGGATGTTACTCTTGCGATCGCCGGTTTCACTGTCGACCGAGCGGCGCGCCTGGCGTCGGCCGAATCGACCTTGACGAAGGCGCTGTCGCTGGCCCCGGAGCACGCACTGGCCCATCAGGGCATGGCCCTTCTGCTAAGTTTCACCAATCGCGCTGAGCAAGGAATTGCTGAATGCGAGCGGGCCTTGGCTTTAGATCGAAACCTGGCCGCGGCTCACGCGCACATCGGTTTGTGGAAGGCATTCGTGGGTCGGAGCGAGGAGACGGAAGCGCATGTGCGAGAGGCGCTTCGCCTCAGTCCTAGAGACCCTTGGGCTTATTCTTGGATGCACATGGCGGGCACCGCATTGCTTCTTCTTGGCCGCCCGAACGACGCGACTGCCTGGCTGCGCCGATCTATTGAGGCCAATCGGAACTTTCCGAATTCGCACTTTTTTCTCGCCGCCGCCCTCGCACACCTCGATCGACTGGAGGAGGCGCGGAGCGAGGTCGCGAATGGGCTTGCTCTCAATCCCCGCTTTACGATTGCGGGTCACCGAGCGGGCATCGTCAGCGCCGATCCTGCGTATCTGTCTCAACGTGAGTATGGGTATGACGGCATGCGTAAGGCCGGGGTCCCGCAGGAATGAGCGCGACCCGCCGCCTCGCGGCGATCCTCGCTGCCGACGTCGTCGGTTATGCCCGCCTGATGGGCGAGGACGAGGCCGGGACGGCGCGGGCGGTGCGGGAGCATCGCGAGGCGGCTCGTCCCCTTGTGGCGGGCCGGGGCGGTCGGATCGTCAAGACGATGGGCGACGGCTTGCTGCTGGAGTTTCCCTCCGTGGTGTCCGCCGTCGAATGCGCCATCGCGATCCAGAAACTGATGGTTGAGCGCAACGCCGACACGCCGGAGAACAAGCGCATCGTCTATCGCATCGGCGTCAATCTCGGCGACGTGCTGACCGAGGGGGATGACATTCTCGGTGACGGCGTCAATATCGCAGCCCGGCTCGAAGGCATCTGCGACCCCGGCGGCATTTTGGTTTCAGGCTCCGCCTTCGATCACGTGCGCGGCAAGGTCGACGCGAACTTTGTCGATCTTGGCGAAAAGGAACTCAAGAACATCGCGCGACCGATCCGGGTCTACTCGCTTCAAGTTGGCGTCGCCGCCCAGGCGAAACCCGCGACGCCGGCGAAGCCCTCCGGGCAGAAACAGCGACCAACCCTGGCGCTGTTCGGGATCGCAGCCTTGTTCATCGTGATCGCGGCCGGCGCTTGGTATTTCCTCGGCACGAACAGACCAACGGCCGTTGCAACAAACGCTCTAGCGCCCGTCGCCTCGAACTCAGCCGCTGTCCCTATCGTAAACTCAATCCGACTGGCGCTGCGGCGCGAATCGGACGATGCATTGTCCCATGGGAGACATGCTCAAGCTGATCTGGTGGGCAGTCATCGGGTTGTTCCGGTCAAGAGC
>JBEKSH010000474.1:0-3677 GCA_049517235.1 Roseiarcus sp.
GCTTGCAAAGGCCCTTGAGCGCCTAGACGGCCTGGAGATGCCGCTCATCCGTGTCGATGAGCGCTTCTTCAAGACCGAAGATTCCGAGAACAGCGATCCGCCACTTGCAATACTGTTCAAGCGCATCGGCACGGGGGGCACACCGCTGTCGGACGCCGACTATGTGTATTCGGTCATCAAGCACCTGCGACCGGAAACTTACGACCTGGTCGAGACACTGCACCAGCAGACAAACGTGGCCAGCCTTCTGACGGCAACAGACTTGGTCATGTCTGCCGTTCGCCTGGCAGCGGTAACTTGGGAACCTCAAGACGGCAAGCCAGTTCCGGATATGGAAAACCCGAGGAAGCGAGACTTCCACCGTCTGCTACAGCGTGGGGATTTTATCAGCGCAAAACTCCTGCCGCTCATCCAAAAGGCCGAAAAGGGGGTCGAGATTGCCCACTACTTCGATGAAGTACAGGTTATGCTCTGCTACCGAGGCAGCTGCGACGCGGGACTGCCCAAGCAGGCATTTCCCTTACTCAGGCGACCACTGGTGCAGGTGCTACTGCGGCTGGCTCAGGTCGGTTATCTGAAAAATAAGGAAGACATGGCTCGCCGCAAGGACGTGTTGCGCCTTGTGCTATTCTGGCTGGTAGCGGTAACCGACGCGTCCAAAGCGAGTCATTTGGCCTATAAGGTCATCGAGGAAAAAGCTCCCACGGAAAAATGTGACCCAAATGTTGTGCTCGGACGCGCTATTCATGACCAGCTGGTCACGGAGGGGGCTGCTGTTGCACTTCCTGCTCTGGAAGTCATTAAGACCAAGCCAGGTCTAGTTTTTTCGCCCGGGGACACGACCCTGCTGCGCGGGGAGTCTCGATTCGATTACACAAAGCATGGCGAGGAGGGACACTCATCAATATACCACTTCTACCGCAACCATTGGTGGCGTCCGTGGACTTACCAGCACCCCTTCCTGCTTTGGTTGCAACGGGAGATGGTGGCGGAAAAGCTCGACCCAGTGGCTGATCCGATGGCGGGCAAGGACGAGGACACGCCTTACGACTACGACCATATCTTACCCTACGCTCATTGGGGAATGTGGACGGGGGTAAGCCATGGCGACAGACTTCTCGATTCTGCAGAAAGGCAAATCTGGGTAGTGGGCAACGGCATCGGTAACGTACGTGTATGGGCGAGCAGCCTCAACCGCGCCGATAGCGATAGCCCACCAACGAAAAAACTTGCGGGGGTTGAGAAACCGGATGAGCTGGATGAGAACCTACTGAAATACAGTGCTATCCGCGCTGACAAGATCGACAATTGGAAAGAGGCATCGGGCAACGGTAAACCTCGAAGTTGGAATAGTGTCCGCGCCATAGCATTCCAGAGTGCGGTGGAAGAACGCACCTTCTACCTATACGAGCGTTATTACAACGAGTTGGGTTTTGCCGAGTGGCCCTACAGCGCCGTGGTGTGATCATGCAACTGTTGGCAGCACCCTTGTTTCGGAGCCGACGGCGCAGGCAGACCATTACGAGATATCAGCCAGGGATTGCCCCAATCGCGGGCATTTGGATACGATCCGCTTGCACAAACCTTCACATTGGATTGGGCGTAGCTTTACCTAAGACTCGGTCACAATCGAAGACCGATTCATATACTTTTCCGGGCTTGAGGCTTCTATTTTATTTGTACAGGGATTCGATCTTTCGTCTCCTCCTTAACAAGAACAATTAGCGCAAATTGGACGGGGCTGGCTGTAGCCCACCCCGCGGTCGTGTATTCTCTCAGAGGGCCGAGAATGATAGCGCACCGCCGCACCATCGTCGTCCACACCAAACTGTCCGGTCACATGATCCGTGTCGACGGTGCCAGGAGCGGCGCCAATGGCGAGCAGGTCATGACCATGGGACAGCTCGCCGGTCGTCTCGCCGGCGGGTTCCTGCAGCCGATTGATCCTGAGAAACTCCAAGAGGCGGTTCGAGCGGCTTTGGCGGGCTCGAGCCTGGGTGAGTTCGACGTCATCAAGGACCTTCCCGGCATGGTGAGGGCCGCCGTCAGCACGCTCGACAAAGTCTGGCGCGCGAACATCGACCTCTCGGTGGCGACCAACCCTCGGCTCCTGGCGCTGCACACGCTCGAAACAGAGACGCTCTGCCGACTGCCGCCTTCGATGAAACGACCAAAGGAGCTGGTTGGACTCGCCTGCGGCCACATCGGTCACGCTCCGGCCGTGATCGGGCCAGTCGAGATCCATGGGCACAGCGAGATGTCGCCGTGCTGGCGACCCTTGTTGGCGGCGTTGACGACGACGGTTCCGGTCGCATGGGTCGCTGGAGCGAGATCGACGCCGTCTTGGCTCGACAAGATGAAAATCGACATCCGACGCGACGCCCCGAACGATCCCGAACTCCGTCTGCTTTCATGCGCGACCCCGCAACATGAGGCGCTAGAAGCCTTCCGGTGGTTGCGCGAACGCATCGCCAGCGGCAAAGCCCGCCCGGAAGAGATCGCCATCGCCGCCGCGAGCCCAGCCGATTTCGACGACCACATGATGGCGCTCGCCGCCGACGCCAATATTCCGATCCATTTCGTCCATGGCGTCAAAGCCGTCACGCACCGGGACGGACAGACCGCCGCCGCGCTCGCCGAAGCCTTGATCAAAGGCGTCTCGCAAGAACGGGTGCATCGCCTGTTCGCCCTCCTGCATCACAATGCGTCGAAAGCCATCGCCGAGCTTCCCCGTGACTGGAGGCGCATTTTGCCGCAGGACGCGCCGCTCACCACCGTGGAGCGATGGGAAAAGGCGTTCGCGCAGACTGGGGCCGGCGATTGGCCGGACGGAGTCGATCGATCGAATATCGTATTGGGCGTCATCCGATTGTTGGACAAAGGCTCCGAGACCGCGGTCCAGGCGGGCGAAGAACTGCTGCCGCCGAAATCGCTCGGGCTCTGGCGGCGCGCGCTCGCCGACGGACCCGCGCAGGCGTTGCCGGTGACGTTGATGCAGCTTCGCGTCGCCGACGGGCTGGAGCCAGCGTCGAACGTCATTTGGAGTTCGGCGATCTCCCTCGCCTCGTCGCCACGACCCTATGCCCGCCTGCTCGCGCTGAACACCGGCCGCTGGCCGCGTCGGATTTCGGAAGACCGGCTGATCCCGGACCATATCATTCCAATCGAAGAGCTCGACCCGCTGCCGATCGCCGACGCCGACAGGCGAGACTTCGCGACGATCGTCGCCAGCACCCGCTCCGTCACGATCTCTTTCAGCCGGCGCGACGTCGAGGGACGCCTTCTCGGGCGCTCGCCTCTCATCGGCGATCTGTCCGAGACCTACCTTAGTCGGGGTCGCACGCCAGAGCATGCGGCCAGCGAGGCCGACCGACTGCTGGCGAGACCGAGCGAATTCCAGAAGATGCCGATCGCCGTCTCCGGGATCGGCTGCTGGAGCGATTGGTTCAAAGAGGAAATCACCGCCCACGACGGCCTCATCGGCCGCGCGCACCCGCGGCTAAACAAGGTCTTCGACCGACCGATGTCCGCGACCTCGCTCAAATTGCTGTTGCGCGATCCGATTCGCTTCGCATGGCGCTATGCGCTCGGCTGGAAACAGCCCGATGCGGTCGAAGAACCGCTCACGCTCGACGCGCTCACTTTCGGCGGCCTGGTTCATGGCGTCCTGGAACAGG
>JBEKSH010000475.1:0-3677 GCA_049517235.1 Roseiarcus sp.
AGCGGTTGTCGATCAAGGTGTTCGCAGGTCAAAACGCACCATGCCGCTATTGGAGCCGCCACTGGAATTTGTAAATGCAGTAAAATACCGAATCCGTTTACAAGCCCAAAATGATTTGGCTCGCTGGCAAACGCGGTTAACACTGGATTTACAGGAAATCTCGAATGCGGGGACTGATCGCCGCTGCGGCATCGACTGGCCTCGAGACGCGACGTTCGTCCGCGAAAAGGGCGCCCGTTCGCGTGAAAAAAAGGAACGCGACCGATCAACGATCCGCCGCTGTTTTCCGATTCGATCGAAGCGGAAGGCGCTCCGCTTCGCCCGCACGGCCGCGACGCTGCGTCATTCCCGCACCGGTCGGCTCGGCCTCAAACGTTGTTGGCGCCGCAATCTGACTTAACCTTACGAAAGGACCTGACATGCCGCTTCATCCCGCCCTGACCAAGGACCGCGTCGCCGTCGTCACCGGCGCCGCCAGCGGCATCGGCCTTGCCGCCGCCGTGAAGCTCGCCCGGCTCGGCATGAAACTGTGCCTGGCCGACATCGACGCCGCGGCGCTCGACGCCGCCGCCGCCGAGGTCGCCCGGCATACCGCGCGCCCCGAGCATGTTCGCGCCGTCGTCGCCGACGTCGGGCGGCGCGAGGACGTGCAGCGCCTCAAGGATACGGCCTTCGAGAGCTTCGGCGAAGTGGCGTTTTTGATGAACAACGCGGGCGTTGAAGGCGGCGGCGGCCTGTTCGGCGATCCCGCGCGCTGGCGCCAGATCATCGACGTCAACCTGTGGGGCGTCATCCATGGCGTCCAGATCTTCGCCCCCGCGATGATCGCGCAGCGCACGCCCTGCGCCATCGTCAACACCGGATCGAAGCAGGGGATCACCTGCCCGCCCGGCGACACCGCCTACAATATCAGCAAAGCGGGCGTGAAGGTCGTCACCGAAGCCCTCGCCCATGAAATGCGCAACATCGAAGGCTGCGCGACGACGGCGCATCTGCTGATACCGGGCTTCACCTTCACCGGCTTGACGCGCGTCCATGTGTCGGAAAAGCCGGCGGCGGCCTGGAGCCCCGAGCAGGTCGTCGACTTCATGCTCGCTGCGATGGCGGCGGGGGACTTCTACATATTGTGCCCGGACAACGACGTGACGCGCGCCATGGACGAACGGCGGATGCTTTGGGCCGCCGAGGACGTCATCAGGAACCGCCCCGCCCTGTCGCGCTGGCATCCGGCGTTCAAGGAAGCTTTCGCCGACTTCATGAAGGGGGCCCAACCGCAATAGGTCAAGGACTTGTCGCGGTCACCACCCAGATCGCGCCGGCGAGCGGCACGCTCGCGCCCTGCTGAAACGGCGCGAGCGCCGCGCGGATGGCATTGGCCGCCGCCGACCGGATTTCCGGCGGCTGATCCTGGAGCGCGCGGCTGGCCGGCCCGATTTCGAGCGCGCCTTCGACGGCGGCCTCCAAACCGCGGCCGACCGCGACGTCGAGCGACAGGTCGGCGGGATGCATGGCAATCGCGGCGAAGCCGGCCTCCGACAACACGCGATGAACTCTTTCCTCGCTGGCGAACGAAAACGGTCCGGGATCCTCGGGCCCGATCTCGGGAAGCCGCGGCGCATATTGATAGGCGGCTTGAAGCGGGATCATCAGCCACGGGTTCTGGCGCGGCTCGCGCCAGCACGCGAAAGCGACGCGGCCGCCCCGTCGCAATCCCTTGCGCATGTTGGCGAAGGAGCGCGCGGGTTCGGCGAAGAACATCACGCCGAAACGCGAGAAAAGCAGATCCGCGCCGCCCGGCTCGAACGGATAGACGGTTGCGTCGGCCGCGACAAAGGTCGCAGGGGCGCCGGGCGGCGTCCGCTCGCGCGCCCTCTCCAGCATCGGCGCCGAAAGGTCGAGGCCGAACACATGGCCGGCCGGGCCGACGCGCCGGACGAGCTCGACGCTCGTCGCGCCGCAGCCGCAGCCGATATCCAGCGCGCGCTCGCCCGCCGCGACTTCGGCGCGGCCGAACAAAAGTTCCGAGACCGGCGCCAGCACGGCGTCCTGCAATTCCTGCCGGTCCGTCCAGTGGCGCCCGCCCGGCCCGTTCCAGTAAGCGGCCTGATCGGCGTTTCGCTCGTGCGGCGCTGGTTGGTCCATCTCTTGCCTCATCGATCTGTCCGCACCCGATTCGACAACGTCGGCGGGATTTTAGGGCATCGCCAGCGGCCGGGCTATGGCGGTCGGCGGCCGGCAATGTCTCGTTTCATCTTGAAAATAGGGAAACAAGTGCGTGTCGCTGTTGTCCGTGTCCCCTTGCTCCCCGGCTGTGACGCAACGCCCTTTCAATCGCGCTCACGCCGGCGGCAGTGGGACAGCGGCGTATTGATCGGACGCGCTCCAGTGTCTGTCGAGAACCTGACCTTGCGCAGCGCCTTTCGCAAGTTCTTCAAGCAGCGTCATGGCGTGCGGATCGTCAATTCGCCTGAGCTGTTTGAGCGTTCGCTCCGAAACCGCGGCGCCGAGCGATTGCCGCAGCCACTCCGATTCGAGCATCAGATCGTAATGCAAGAAACGGAACAAGGCGCCCATCGGCGGCGCGATGACCGCAAGATCGCCGATCTCGGCATTGATCGGCCATGAAGTCGCGCATTCGCCAAACCACGACATGAGCGTCAGAACGAGCTCCTGACTGTCGTTTATCTGCTGGATCATTGCGCGCAGCGCAAGGGCGGCCGAAGCCGATCGACGCAAGGCTTGCGAGTTCAGGCGGTCGCGGAAGGCACCGGCGCCGATCGAAACGATGGTCAAATTGCCGGGACCTGTGGGCCAGGCGAGTCCATGGCTGGGAAGGATGGCGGCCAAAAGGAGCGCCAATGATGGATTGTTGTGCGGCGTAAGGCCGCCGTCGACGAACAGGCCCGGCGGCTCGCCCTCGACAATCTCGATTTCCTGCGGATCGAAGTAATGCGGTGCCGCCGTGCTAGCGCGCACGACGTTGACGAGTGAATAATGCCGGTTGCCGCTGAAGGAGCGGTCATCCGGCGTTTCCCAAAAAACCGAACGAGGGCTATTCGTCAATATCCAGGCGCTGCCGGTGTCGATCCGTTTGAGCATGATTCCGAGCCCGGTTTGCAGATCCGTCGAATCCAGTTTGCGCGGTCCGATGATGGCGCTAAGTTCGCGAGCCAACGCTCTGGCGTCGAATTTCGCGTGCCAGCCGGGAAGGCGAAGCAATGGCCGTTTGAAGACGCGCGGCCCCAGCCCGAAATAGAAGTCTCGAATCTGCGCCACTTTGTGGCCGAGCGCCAGACCCGTCGCAATGATCGCGCCCGTAGACGTGCCGCCAATCAGATCGAAATAATCGCACAAGCGAACCGGCCGACCTGACTGGGTTTCAAGGACGCGCTCGATGCGCTCGAGAAACGCGAGCGCGACAACGCCGCGCACGCCCCCGCCGTCGATCGCGAGAATCCGCTTGGCTCCGGGCACGAAAAGATGGCGATCGCGCGCGAACAACTCGGAACGCTCCGACGCGTCGTCACTCATCGTAAGCCTTGCACTCCAATGGATCTAACAATTCCCATCACGCGCTCTGAGCTTTCGGCATCTTGACTCGTGATGTTGGCGGCGCGCAAGGCCGCCGCCCCGCGATCGGCCGTTTCCCATCCCCGCGGAATCGAATCCGGGGATTG
>JBEKSH010000476.1:0-3672 GCA_049517235.1 Roseiarcus sp.
TCGAGCCCGAGCGCCGTCAGAGCCTCCGCTTCGGCCGCCTCCAGCGTGGCGATTTCGATCTGCTGGCGGGCGCGGTTGAGGCGGTCGAGTTCTCCGGCGAGCGCGCGCGCCTCTAGGGCGTCGCGCGTCATCAGCAATCTGACGCCAAGCCCGGAATCGCCGATGCGCCCGCCCGCGTTGATGCGGGGGCCGAGGAGAAACCCCAGATGATAGGGACGCGGCGGCCCGTCCGCGCCCGCTGCGTCGAGCAGGGCCGCCAGGCCGGGGCGCTGGCGCGCGCGCATCACGTTCAATCCCTTGACGACGAAGGCGCGGTTGAGGCCGACCAGCGGCACGACGTCGGCGACCACGCCCAAAGCCACCAGATCGAGCGCAGCGATGAGATCGGGCGCCTCGCGCCCCCGCCAGAAGCCCGCCTCGCGCAGCGCGCGGTTGAGCGCGACGAGCCCCATATAGACGACGCCCGCCGCGCAGAGGTAGCCGAGCCCGGAAAGATCGTCCTGCCGGTTGGGATCGACGATCGCCAGCGCGTCGGGCAGCGCCTCCGGCGCCTGATGATGGTCGAACACGATGACGTCGAGCCCCAGCCTCCTCGCCTCGGCGAACGGCTCGTGGCTGACGGCGCCGCAATCGACGGTGACGACCAGCCGCGCGCCCTCAACGGCGAAGGCGCGCATCGCCTGCGCGTTGGGCCCATAGCCCTCGGTGACGCGGTCCGGAATATGGACGATCGTCTCGCAGCCGCAGTCGCCGAGATATTGCGCGAGCAAGGCGGCGCTGGTCGCCCCGTCGACGTCGTAGTCGCCGAAGATCGCAACTTTCTCGCCGCGCCGGACCGCCTGCGCGAGCCGCGCGACCGCCGGCTCCATGTCGCGCAAGGTGAAGGGATCGGGCATGGAGTCGCGCAAAGTCGGGGCGAGATAGCGCTCGACCTCGTGCAGTTTGACGCCGCGCCCGGCCAGCACCCGCGCCATCAGGTCGGACTGCCCGCTGACCTGCGCGATGGCGAGCGCCTGCGCCTCCCCCGCCCCATTCAGCCGCGCCCGCCACGGCCGGCCCAGCACGGAGCGCTCGACGTTGAGGAAGAACCCGGAAGCCATCAGCGCGACGCCCCTTCCCCCGGAAGGGGGGGAAGGGAAGCGCGCGCACATGAATTCCTGGGGGGTCATCGCGCGTGGCTTAGCACGAGTCGCGGCGGCAGCGCTAAGGATGCGTCGGCGCCTGAGCGGCGCCCTGCCGCAGCGCGCGCCAGTTCACCAGGCTCGCGAAATAGACCGCGCCCGACAGGGCGGTGATCCAGAAGCTGACCGGCCAGTCCGAATAAAAGGCGAGCGTCAGGCCGCCCCACGCCTCGATCAGCGCCAGCGCGGCGCTGAGCGCCACCGCGGCGTAAAGGCGGCGCGTGAAGCGAAGAGCCGCCGCCGCCGGGCCGACCATCAGCGTGAACACCAGCAGCACGCCGACGATCTGCGCGCATTCGGAGACGGCGACCGCGACGATCATCAAGAAGGCGGTCGAGACGAAGCGCAGCGGCACGCCCTTGGCCTCGGCGAGCTCGCTTTGCAGCGAAGCGAAGATCAGCGGCCGGGCGATCGCGCTGAGCGCGACGAGGCTGACCACCGCCAGGACCGCCAGCGAGATCAAAGCTTGATTGTCGACGCCCAGCACGTTGCCGAACAGCAGCGCCGCCGCCTGCGACGCGTAGGACGTGAAGAAATGCAGGAATAGCAAGCCAAGCCCGAGCGCCAGCGACAGCATCATGCCGATCGCCACATCCCGCTCGCTCAGCTTCTCGCCGAGCAGGCCCATCGCGAATCCCGCCAGCACGGTGAAGCCGACGAGGCCGGCGAGCGGCGACAGGCCGAACAGCACGGCGCCCGTCGCCCCGGTGAAGCCGACATGCGAAAGCGCATGCCCGGCGAAAGTCTGACCGCGCAACACCAGGAAGAACCCGACCATTCCGGCCAGAAGGCCGACGATGCCGGCGGCGGCGAAGGCAGTGCGCATGAAATCATAGTCAAACATGGGCGCCGTGATCCTGATGGCCATGGTCGTGCAAATGGGCGCCGTCGTGGTCGTGGCGATGCGCGTCCCGCTCGACATCGACATCGCCCGCCATCACGAACACGCGGTCCCTGATGCGAACCACCTCGATCTCCGCGCCGTAGAGCCTCGACAGGACCGGCCCGGTGATCACCTCGTCGACGGCGCCGAGCACCGCCTTGCCGGCGCCGAGATAGAGCACGCGGTCGATCGCGTGGATCAGCGGGTTGAGCTCGTGCGCGCTGAAAATGATGGCGATCTTCAGTTCGTCGCGCAGCCGCTTGACGGTCTCGACGACGCTTCTTTGGTGGCCGGGATCGAGGCTGATCAGCGGCTCGTCGAGCAGCAGAAGTTTCGGGCGCCCGAGCAGGGCTTGCGACAGCAGCAGGCGCTGGCGCTCGCCGCCGGAGATTTCGTTGAGCGAGCGCCGCGCCAGGTCGCGCGCGCCGACCGCCTCCAGCGCCCAGTCGATCTCGCGGCGCGTCGCGGCGTCGAGGCGCGGCAGGCCCCAGCCGGCGCCGCCCGCCGCGGAGGCGACAATGTCGTAACCGGTCAGGCGGAGACTCGAGAAAGAGCCGCGATTCTGCGGCATGTAACCGATCGCCGCGTTGCCGCGCGTGGCCGGCCGCCCGAGAACGCTGACCGCGCCGCCGCTGACCGGCACGAGCCCGAGCGCGGCGCGCATCAGCGTCGTCTTGCCCGAGCCGTTGGCCCCCAGCATGCCGATGAATTCGCCATCCTCGACCGCAAAACTGACGGCGGCCAGAATAGTCTGGCCGCCGAGCTTTATCGAGACCTGATCGAAGGCGAGCGCGCTCACGGCGCCCCGCCGGACAGCGCCTTGTCGAGGGCGTCGAGCTGAGAGGTCATCCAAAGCTGATAATTGGCGCCCGCCGGCTCGGTTTCGGAGACGCCGACGACCGGGATGTTCTGGTCCTTGGCGATCTGCACGAGGCGCTGGACGGCGGGCTCGCTGGCCTGGGCATTGTAGAGCATGACCTTGACCTTGTGGCCTTTCAGATCGTCCTCGAAACCGGCGACCTGCGAGGCGCTCGGCTCGGTGTTGTTCATCACGGCGAGCGCGAATTTCTCGTTATGAACTTTCAGGCCGAGAAGTTCGGCCATGTAGCCGAACACGGGTTCCGACGCGGTGACCGGCTGCCCCGCGTATTTCTTGCGCATTTCGGCTATCTTGGCCTCCAGCGGCTCGAGCGATGCGGCGAAGGCGGCGCCGGCCTTTTGATAGTCGCTGCGATGGGCCGGGTCGACGACGGCCAGGGCGACGCTCAGACTATTGCCGACGGCCTTGACCGTGGCGGGATTATACCACAGATGCGGATTGTCGCCCGCCTTCTTGTGGGCGAGGGTCGCGACCAGGATTTCGCGGCGGCCCGGCGCCTTGTTGGCGCTCAGCAGCTTCTCCATCCAGGGATCGTAATCGGCGCCGTTGACGATGACGATCCTGGCGTCGGCGAGCGCCTTGGCGGTCGAAGCGCTCGCTTCGAACAGATGCGGATCCTCATCCGGGTTGGACAGGATGCTCGTCACCGCGACATTGTCGCCGCCGACCTGCGTCGCGACGTCGCCGTAGAAATTCTCGGCGGCGACGACCTTGACCGGGTCGGCGAG
>JBEKSH010000477.1:0-3658 GCA_049517235.1 Roseiarcus sp.
TGCCCTACTCGCTGCGTCGCCCGGCCGCTCTAACAAGCCGGCGCAACGATCTCTGGCATCAAGGAGGGCTTGCGGTGACTTTCAGCATTGAAGCCGATTTCCTCGCCGAAAAGAACGACGCATTGGCGCCCGCGCTGGCGGAGGATTACGAAGCGCTGTCGCGTCAGCTCGCGCGCCGCGATGTCGCGATCGAACCGCTCGTCGGCGCGGTCATGGCGTTCGGCGCGGCGGTCCCGACCTGGGGCGTCGGCGCCGGCGGCACGCGCTTTGCGCGTTTTCCCGGACCGGGCGAGCCGCGCGATCTGTTCGACAAGATCGACGATTGCGCGACGATCCACCAGCTGGTGCGCGCGACGCCGACGCTGTCGCCGCATTTCCCGTGGGACGCCACCAGCGATTACACGGCGCTGCGCGAAAGCGCACAGGCGCGCGGCCTCGCCTTCGACGCCGTCAACTCCAACACTTTTCAGGATCAGCTGGGGCAGAAGCTCTCTTACAAGTTCGGCTCGCTTTCGCATGTCGACGGCGCCGTGCGCGCCCAGGCGATCGCCCATAACGTCGATTGCATCGCGATCGGCCGACAGCTCGGCTCGAAGGCGCTGACCGTGTGGGTTGGCGACGGCTCCAATTTCGCGGGCCAATCGAACTTGACGCAAGCGCTCGATCGCTATCTCGCTTCGATGCGCGAAATCTACGCGGCGCTGCCCGCCGACTGGCGGGTGTTTCTGGAGCACAAGCTCTACGAGCCCGCCTTCTATTCGACGGTGATCGCCGATTGGGGCACGAGCTTTGCGGCGGCGCAGGAGCTCGGCCCGCAGGCGCAATGCCTCGTCGACCTCGGCCACCATGCGCCGACCGTGAATATCGAGCAGATCGTCGCGCGCCTCATCCGCTTCGGGAAACTTGGCGGCTTCCATTTCAACGATTCGAAGTATGGCGACGACGATCTCGACGCGGGATCGATCGGGCCGTTCCGCCTGTTCCTGGTGTTCAACGAGCTGGTCGACGCGCGGGCGCGTCAGGGCGCCGGCTTCGCGCCCGCCTATATGCTCGACCAGTCGCATAACGTCACCGATCCGATCGAGAGCCTGATGCAATCGGCGATCGAGTTGCAGCGCGCCTATGCGCAGGCGCTGATCGTCGACCGCGCGGCGCTCGCCGCCGCGCAACAGGCCAATGACGCGCTCGGCGCCCATCTCGAACTCAAGCGCGCCTTCACCACCGACGTTTCGCCGATTCTGGCGACGGCGCGGCTGCGCGCCGGCGGCGCCATCGCGCCGCTGGAGGCCTATCGCGCGTCCGGCTACCGCGCGCACAAGGCCAAGGAGAGGCCGGCGGTCGGAGGAACGTCGGCGGGGATCGTGTGAGGCGGCCCAACCGCCAGGGTCAAAGTCGAGTCGTCTTCGTTTGACGCGCTTTGGGCAGCCTCATAGGAAGCTGCCATTCGAACCGCAACAGACTTTCGACATGTCGCCTGCATGCGGGGACAGTGCGCCGGCCCAGTCGATTGCACGGCGAGAATAGTGACATTTTGTAATCACGCTGGCTGCGTTCATATCGTGAACCAGCTCATTTTGTCGCAACCGCATACGAACTTGACATTTATGCCATTGTTCTCAAGCAAAACACGGTGGTCTAGCCAATCGCTGTCAATCGCGTTGACTACCGGCGCCTGCTCCCGCTTGGCGAGGGCGGCGAACTTTCGATCACTTCGGTCGAAGTTTGCGTCGATTAACGGTTGGGGTAAATCCGAGAATTCGCCATCGCCACGCGTGGGCAAATCAACGCGATCGATTCTTGTTGGCGCGCTATTGAGCACCTCTTGATAGAATCGATCACCGACGCCGGGTTGACCGCTCGCATTTAAGTACGTCCGATATTCGGCCTGAATCGCGCCCGCCATATCGACCAGGACCTTCCCCGACCTGAGAAGCTCTTGAAGAAAGCTGACCGCAGCGAGCCGACAATCAATTGACGGAGGGCGGTTGTTTTGTTGGTGAGAGCGGCCGTTCGCGACGACGGGGACGTTTGTGTCCACGACATACCGACTCATTCCGCCGCCTTCGTCGTCTTCATCCTTTTGAGACGCGCCAGCTCAGCTTCTGCCGTTTCGGTAAATGCATCGCCCATGAACTTTTCGGGCCAATTGCGAATGTTACCGAACATGTCCACCTCAAGTTCGGTCAGGGTTGAAACACCCTTTGGCGCATCGCAGAAATAGAGCTTCACATTGTCCGCCGAGATTTCCTGTTCGGCGATGCGCCGTTGCAAGCGCAACAGCAAATGTTCGGAGTGGCTCTCGATGATGACCTGTACGCGCCGGCGCTCGGCGGCTTGGATGATCACGTCGGCGAGGCCCGCCTGTGCGAGCGGATGTAAATGGATTTCTGGTTGCTCCAAGATCACCGTCGAGCCTTCGGGAACGTACTGAAGGAGCGTAACGACAGGAAGAACCTGAGAGACGCCAAATCCGACATCTGTGAGCAAAACCTCGGTCGCTCCCGCACTGGTTTTGACTCGCGTTTGCCAACGATTGGAGCCTTCGCTGATTTCCTCAACTCGAAACTCTTGGATCAGACCCATCTCACGCAACCAATAGGCGATCATCTCCTGAAATGGCCAGAGGCGCCCCTTTTGCTTCAGGTTGCGCTTCTCGTTGCTGTCGGTGGCAGCCAGAATTGCGTCTATCGCTTTCTCGCCTCGCCGACCAACATCGGTGGGCCGAGAACGAGCCCAAAGGTAGTCCCGCTGGGGAAACTCCCGCAGCGGTCCCAAGTAGTAAATCTTATCGATAGCGGCCTCGTAAGCCGTCTCCAAATCGGCCAAGAAACCAGCGTTTTGAAAATATGTCCGGGCCTGATCCGGAAAGGCATAGGACTTGATTGGGCCGGGCAACTGCCAAGCGCGCCCCGTCGTGCGAACGAATCGAAAGTCGCTCTTTCCGCTTTCGATCGGGGTTGCCCGAAGGTCGAACTCAGGAGATTCCGGCTTACGTGGGACCAAGCTAAAACGCATGTCTCCAAGCGTATAAGCGATTTTTCGCGCAAGTGGCGCGTGTTGGTGAACGCCGATCTCAGCCCCGAGACCCAAGCGACTCGCGCGTGCCACCGCTGACATACGTTTCTCGCTCGGGTTCGCGAGAGAGAGCTCTGATTCTAGGTCGAACGTCAAATCGATCTCGATCGAACGCGTCTCATCGTGCCGATGAATTGCATCTTTGACCGTACCGAGTTTGACGAGATCGCCGTTGAGCTCCAGAGAAACCCTACGATCCGTCGCGTCTTTGGTCTGCTTCATCAGAAGCAAGAACTGGATGACGCTGGTCTTACCCGAGGAATTTGTGCCGAAAAGGCCGGTGATACGACCGCAGTCCAGATCAGCAACTGCCCAAGATTTGAAATTGGTGAAGCGGAGAGCACTTAACATAGGATTGCCTTAAAACAGCGCGCTCGGCGCTGTACCAGCGGTGGCTTCTCGTCGAGCCTACACTGCAAGAATTGACGATCCCCCAAGAATTTTCCGGAAGCGGCGAAAGAGCTAACCTGGATAATGCAGCCCATGCTGGCGGATGTGGCTTAAATAACTGATTTAGCGTATGATTTGATTGTTGACTCCAATCAGCGCCATTTCAGGAAAACCACACCCGCCATGAACGATC
>JBEKSH010000478.1:0-3650 GCA_049517235.1 Roseiarcus sp.
CCAGCGACATGCGCACGAACTCGCGCCCGGTCGCCCTGGCGATCGACTTGCCGAGCGAAGTCTTGCCGACGCCAGGCGGACCGACGAGGCAAAGAATCGGCCCCGTCAATTTGTTGGCGCGCTGCTGCACGGCCAGATATTCGACGATCCGCTCCTTGACCTTGTCGAGGCCGAAATGATCGGCGTCGAGGATCGTCTGGGCCGCCCCGAGGTCCTTCTTGACCTTGGTCCGCTTCTGCCACGGGATCGACAGCAGCCAGTCGAGATAGTTGCGCACGACCGTCGCCTCGGCGGACATCGGCGACATCTGGCGAAGCTTCTTGAGCTCGTTGGTCGCCTTGTCGCGCGCCTCCTTGGACAGCTTGGTCTTCTTGATCCGCTCTTCCAGTTCGGACATCTCGTCCTTGCCGTCCTCGTCGCCGAGCTCCTTCTGGATCGCCTTCATCTGCTCGTTGAGGTAATACTCGCGCTGCGTCTTCTCCATCTGGCGCTTGACGCGCGTGCGGATGCGCTTCTCGACCTGCAGCACCGAGATTTCGCTCTCCATCAGCGCGAGGCATTTCTCGAAGCGCTTGGCGACCGAATTGATTTCGAGAATGGCCTGCTTGTCGGCGAGCTTGACCGCCAGATGCGAAGCGATCGTGTCGGCGAGCTTGCCGTAATCGCTGATCTGGCCGACGGCCGCGACGATCTCCGGCGAAATCTTCTTGTTGAGCTTGACGTAGCTCTCGAACTCGGAGACGACGGAGCGCGACAGCGCCTCAGCCTCGACCTTGTCGAGCGCTTCATCGGCGATCACCTCGGCCTTCGCCTCGAAATAGCCTTCGGTGGGCAGGTATTCATGCACGCGCGCGCGAGAAGCGCCTTCGACCAGCACCTTGACGGTGCCGTCGGGCAGCTTGAGCAATTGCAAGACGGTGGCGAGCGTGCCCGTCTTGAAAATGGCGTCGGTCGCCGGATCGTCGTCCGCCGCGTTCATCTGTGTGGCGAGCAGGATCGGCTTGTCGGCCCGCATCACCTCTTCAAGCGCGCGGATCGATTTCTCGCGGCCGACGAACAGCGGCACGATCATATGCGGGAAGACGACGATGTCGCGCAGCGGAAGAACCGGGTAGACGTCCAGGGAGCCGGCTGCGAGAGGCTTGCGATTGCTGGTCATGGGGATTCCTGTTTCGTGACGACCCGGGCAGGAGGCGGCGCCCCTCCCGGGCTTGAAGCGCCGATGAACCAGCGAGCCCCGACCCCGACCGGGCGTCGCGCCTCGCCGTCGCTCGCGCGCCCTGCCGCACACTCGGGCTCAGGGCGCCGCGATTCGACGCTTAACCGAATCAACGCAAGACATTACGCCAAAGCGATCTTCACCAAGATGGCGGCGGACGGCCGAGGTTTCAAGAACCCGTCGCGCCCGATCCTCAGCCGATTTTCCCGGCGCCCGGCCGCGAAACCGGAGCCCTCCCGAACGACGCTTCGCCCGGCTTTCGTTCCGGCGCCGCTTCGTCGCACACGAAGCGGCTCGTTCAGCCGGCTTTTTCGGCGCGCTCGGCGCGTTCGGAATAGATATAGAGCGGGCGCGCTTTGCCGTCGACCACTTCGGGGCCGATCACCACCTGCTCGACGCTGTCGAGGCCCGGCAGTTCGAACATGGTGTCGAGCAAGATGCCCTCCATGATCGAACGCAGACCGCGCGCGCCGGTGCGCCGTTCGATCGCCTTCTTCGCGACGACGTTCAGCGCCTCGTCCTGGAACGTCAGATCGGTGTTCTCCATTTCGAACAGCCGCTGGTATTGCTTGACGAGCGCATTCTTCGGCTCGGTCAGAATCTTCTTGAGCGCCTCCTCGTCGAGGTCTTCGAGGGTGGCGATCACCGGCAAGCGGCCCACGAATTCGGGAATCAGCCCGAACTTGAGCAGATCTTCGGGCTCGACGTGGCGGAAAACCTCGCCCGTGCGCCGATCGTCGGGCGATTGCACCTTGGCGTTGAAGCCGATCGACGTGCCTTTGCCGCGCGCCGAAATGATGCGCTCGAGCCCCGCGAAGGCGCCCCCGCAGATGAACAGGATATTGGTCGTGTCGACCTGCAGGAATTCCTGCTGGGGATGTTTGCGCCCGCCCTGCGGGGGAACGCTGGCGACCGTGCCCTCCATGATCTTCAGCAGGGCTTGCTGGACGCCCTCGCCCGATACGTCGCGGGTGATCGACGGATTGTCCGACTTGCGGCTGATCTTGTCGATTTCGTCGATATAGACGATGCCGCGCTGCGCGCGCTCGACATTGTAATCGGAAGCCTGGAGCAATTTCAGAATGATGTTCTCGACGTCCTCGCCGACATAGCCCGCTTCGGTGAGCGTCGTCGCATCGGCCATCGTGAACGGCACGTCGAGGATGCGCGCCAGCGTCTGGGCGAGCAGCGTCTTGCCCGAACCGGTCGGTCCGATCAGCAGGATGTTCGACTTGGCGAGCTCGACGTCGCTGTGCTTGGTGGCGTGATTCAAACGCTTGTAATGATTGTGCACCGCAACGGAAAGCACGCGTTTGGCCTGCGGCTGTCCGATGACGTAGTCGTCCAGCACCTTGCAGATCTCGCGGGGCGTCGGGATGCCGTCCTTGCTCTTGACGAGGGAGGTCTTGTTCTCCTCGCGAATGATGTCCATGCACAGCTCGACGCATTCGTCGCAAATGAACACCGTCGGCCCGGCGATCAGCTTGCGCACTTCATGCTGGCTCTTGCCGCAGAATGAGCAATAAAGCGTGTTCTTGGCGTCGCCTTCGGCCTTGGCCATTTTATTCTCCATACCGCCGCTTCCATCATACGACTTCGCGGACGCCCAAGCTAACAACCTAGGGCCGCCGTGAGAGCCAAGTTCTCGGTGACCCGCCGCGCTCGGCAAACTCCTGCATCCTCGCGGCGATGAAAGATAACCGTCCCGATGAAGCGATCCAATGGTTGATGCCCCTTTTCCTGGGGGCAAGGCGAAGAGTCATTGCCCCTCTGGCGGGCTTCCTCTGCGGTGCGGCGCGCGCTTTTCTCATGAGCGAGAGGATATCAGATTCTCGGGGGAAAATGACGGGCCGCCGAGCGGGGCTCTACTCGCAGGGCGGCCCTCACCGCGACGCGCTGGGGGCAGAAAAGTCGCGGCTGATGTGCGGTAGCAATCGCTCACGGCAATTTTGCGACAGCAATCTAATCGCCATTCGCCGCGCGATAGCTCGCCACAAGGCGATCTATGGAGAATTGCACCCGGCGACAAAGCAGCACGTCGCCGGGGCGTGCGTAGATAGGGATACGGGCTTGCCGCTCTTCACGAGCGCCGCGTCGCCATCTGATATGCTCCGCTGGCGGGGGGCAAAAGCGGCAATGCGACACTATCTATCGACGCATGGACAGGAAGCTGCACGTAATCCTCTCAAAGAATGTGTTGTATTGCGGGGCGGCGATCGCCGCGGTTGCCATCGCGGCCATGAGCACGACGCTAATTGTCAGGTTTCCGATCGCGTGGCCCGGCGCGCCGGGGCCGGCCGCCGTCACTTCGCACAGCGCAAATTCGGCGGTCGCGACGCCCGCTCTCTCGCCGGCGGCCGAGCTGGCGGCGACATCTGCCACTGCCCTCGATGCCGCCGCCGCACCCGCGAGCCTGACCAAGCCGTCCCTG